>NZ_RZRX01000084.1:0-24024 GCF_003997405.1 Mesorhizobium sp. M2A.F.Ca.ET.042.01.1.1 | reverse complement strand
GAGATGACGCCGTCATTGAGGAACTTGATCAGCTTCTCGTCGTCCAGGACCCGTACCGGATGGGCTATGACGGCATCAAGACCGCGCTCGCCGCTTCCAAGGGCGAGAAGGTCGAGGCCAATGTCGACACCGGCGCCAACCTCGTCACCAAGGACAACATGAAGGATCCGAAGATCGACGCGCTGCTCAACCCGAAGCTCAATTGACCAGCCTGATCTTATCCGTTTCCGGGGCGGTGTCGCCCCGGAAACATCCATCGGGCGATTTGGAAATTCGCCCGCCTGATTTAGGCTCCTGCTTCAAGATGCGCGTCAGACGCATCGCCGCGTACCCAATGGTTGAGACCAATCTGGGAGGATTGTCATGACGTCGACGGCGCAGGAACTGCACCCCGCCCCCACGCTGGCCCCGGGCAGGACGATCCTCGAGCTCAACGGGCTGGAAAAGCGCTACCCCGGCACGCATGCGCTGAAGCCGGTGCACCTTGCCTTCAAGGCGGGCGAAATCCACGCCATCGTCGGCGAGAACGGCGCCGGCAAGTCGACCCTGATAAAGCTTCTGACCGGCGTCATGCCGCGCACCTCCGGCGAGGTCATCTGGGAGGGCAAGCCGGCGGCCTTGGCCACCCCGCATGAGGCGATGGCGCTGGGCATCAACGCCGTCCACCAGGAGGTGGTGCTTTGCCGCCATCTCACGGTCGCCGCCAACATGTTCCTCGGGGAGGAGGAGTCCCGCTTCGGCCTGCTGCAGCAGCGCGCCATGGTCAAGGATGCGCAGAAGATCATCGACGGGCTGGGCTTCGATCTGCCGGCGCATGTCGTGCTCGGTGACCTCACCATCGGCCAGCAGCAGCTGATCGCCGCGGCGCGCGCCACCGTGCGCGGCACGAAATTCCTGATCTTCGACGAGCCGACCGCCTATCTCACCCGCAAGGAGGCCGACCAGCTTTTCAAGCTGATCCGCAGGCTGAAGGGCGAAGGCGTCACCATCATCTACATCAGCCACCGCATGGAGGAAGTGTTCGAGCTTGCCGATCGCGTTTCCGTGCTGCGCGACGGCACGTTGGTCGGCACCCGCAACATCGCCGAGACCGACGAGCCCGAGCTGGTCAAGCTGATGATCAACCGCTCGATCGAGCAGATCTACCACAAGGAGCATTTCACCCCCGGCGCCATGATCGTCGAGACGAAGAACCTCTCCGGCAAAGGTTTTGAGAATGTCTCGGTGACCGTCCGCGCCGGCGAGATCGTCGGTCTCTACGGCCTGATCGGCGCAGGCCGCAGCGAGTTCGTCACCACGCTCTACGGCCGTCACAGGAAATCGGCCGGCCAGATCCTGTGGGAGGGCAAGGAGGTCCAGGTCAATTCCGAGCACGACGCCATAAGGCTCGGCATGGCGCTAGCCCCGGAAAGCCGCCGCGACCAGGGCCTCTGTCTCAACCTCTCGGTCGGCATGAACCTCAACCTGCCGATCTACAAGCGCATTTCCAGCAACGCGCTCATCTCGGGCGCCAAGGAGAAAGCCGAGGCCGATCGCCAGATCGCCGACCTGCGCATCAAGACGCCGACACGCAGCGCGCTCGCCTCCAGCCTCTCGGGCGGCAACCAGCAGAAGATCGTCATCGGCAAATGGCTGGCGCATGGCGCCAAGCTGTTCATCTTCGACGAACCGACGGTCGGCGTCGATGTCGGCACCAAGGCCGAGATTTATCGGCTGTTCTCGACGCTGCTGTCGAAGGGCGCCGGCATCATCCTGATCTCGTCCTATCTGCCGGAAGTCTATGAGCTTGCCGACACGCTGCACGTGTTCCGGCGCGGCAAGCTGGTCGCCACGCATGGGTTCCGCACCGCGAGCCACGAGGACATTCTGGGTCAGGCGCTGGCCGAGAAACAAGAAAAGTCGGGAGGACAAAAATGAGCACCGAGGCGATCCCCGCCGAGAAACCCAAGCGCAATTTCAACGCGCTCTTCGGCCTGACCCTGCTTGGCCTTCTGCTCCTGATGTGGATCGTGCTGGCCGTCGCCACGCCCTCCTTCGCCACAGCACTCAACATCACCAATCTTCTGCGCCAGGGCTCGCTGATCGCCATCCTCGCCGTCGGCCAGACCTTCGTCATCATCACCGGCGGCATCGACCTTTCGGTCGGCGCGGTGGTCGGCTTCACCACCGTTGTGGTGGCGCTTCTGATCAATGCCGGCTGGCCGATCTGGGCGGCGGTGCTGATCACCTTGCTGGTCGGCGTTGCGATCGGCCTCTTCCACGGCTTCGGCATCGTCAAGATGGGCCTGCCGCCCTTCATCATCACGCTGGCCACCATGACCTCGCTGCGCGGCATCGGCCTTCTGATGACCAACGGCAACTCGATCTCGATCAACAGCGATCCGTTCCAGGCCTTCTCCCGCGGCTCGCTGTTCGGCATCCCCTATCTGTTCTGGATGGTGATCCTGGTCGCCATCCCGTCCTACATCTTCCTCCACCACACGCGCTGGGGCCGCTATCTGTTCTCGGTCGGCTCCAACGCCGAGGCCGCGCGCCTGTCGGGCGTCAACGTGCCGCGCACCATCTTCATGGCCTATATCCTGTCCGGCCTGCTGGCAGCCTTCGTCGGCGTGCTCTTGGCCTCGCGCATCGGCATCGGCAATCCGACGCAGGGCGACACCTATGAACTGCAAGCCATCGCCTCGTCGGTGATCGGCGGCACCTCGCTGTTTGGCGCCATCGGCTCCGTGCACGGACCGCTGATCGGCTCCTTCATCCTGTCGACGATTAACAACGGCGCCAACCTGCTCAACGTCAACACCTTCTGGCAACGCGTCATCACCGGAGCACTGATCATCGTCATCGTTTACTTCGACGGCCTGCGCCGTCGCGGCAAGTGACTCCTCCCCGAAACGTCCGCGCCGGCCCCGCTCCAGCGAGGCCGGCGCTCTTTTGCTTTGGATTTGCGACATGAAAGCCGTCGTTTGCCGCTCGCCCGGCGAGCTTGTCCTCGAAGACCGCGCAGCGCCCGGGGCGCCGCAGCCCGGATGGGCGCGCGTCGCCGTCAGCCATGTCGGCATCTGCGGCACCGACTATCACATCTTCGAAGGCAAGCACCCATTCCTCGCCTATCCGCGCATCATGGGCCATGAGGTTTCCGGCACCATCGTCGAGAAGGGAGAAGGCATCGATCTTGCCGTCGGCGAACCGGTCATCATCAACCCCTATCTTTCATGCGGCCAATGCATCGCCTGCCGACACGGCAAGCCGAATTGCTGCGTCAAGATCGAGGTGCTCGGCGTCCACCGCGACGGCGCGATGTGTGACGAGATCCTGGTGCCGGCGCAGAACCTTTATCCGGCAAATGGCCTGTCGCTGGCCGACGCCGCGGCCGTGGAATTCCTGGCGATCGGCGCGCACGCCGTGCGCAGATCGTCCGCAACGCCCGGCCAGCGCACGCTAGTCATCGGCGCCGGCCCGATCGGGCTCGGCACGGCGATATTCGCCCGCATCGCTGGCCTGGATGTCAGCCTGCTCGACATGAGCAGCGAGCGCCTCGGCTTCGCCGAAAAGGAACTTGGCTTTGCCCCTCTCGACACCTCGAAAGCATCGGCTGCCGACCTGGTGCGGCAGGCGACCGGCGGCGAAGGGTTCGACCTCGTCTTCGACGCGACCGGCAACACGGCGTCGGTGCAATCGGCCTTCGCCCATGTCGCGCATGGCGGCACATTGGTGCTGGTCAGCGTCGTCAAGGACGACATCACCTTCTCCGACCCCGAATTCCACAAGCGCGAGATGACTTTGGTCGGCAGCCGCAACGCGCTGAAGGCCGACTTCGAGCATGTCGCGGCCTCGATCCGCAACGGCGCCGTGCCGTTGGGCAAGCTCGTCACCCATCGCACCACGCTCGCCGCAACGCCGCGCGATCTGGCGCGATGGACGCATGAGAAATCGGGGCTGATCAAGGCGGTTATCGAGGTGCGGTGAGAGACGCCAGCATAGAGATTTCCGGCCTGGATATCTGGCAATCACAGCCTTGGTGATTGGCCGAAGCGCCTACCCCTTCGTCATCCACGGGGGGAGCAAGGAGCGAAGCGACGCGCGCAGACCCGAGGATCCATTCCGTGAAGTTGAGGCGTTGCCACGATGCAGAATTCTGCTCCGCAGCACCCTGCGATTAGAGTCACGGAATGGATCCTCGGGTCTGCGCTCCGCTTCGCGTCGCTCCGCCCGTGGATGACGACCTCATTGGGCTATCGTCGTGGATGACGGCTAGCTAATCGCCAGCCGACAACCTCAACTCCACCCGCTCCGCCGGGAACCTCGACTCCGCGAACTGGATCGGCTGACCGTCGAGCGTGACGTTGACGGCGACGGTAACCAGCACGATGGCGCCGGGCTGCAGATCCAGCGCTGCGAGGTCGTCGGCGTCGGCATGGCGTGCCGACAGCACCGTCGAGTGCCGCAGATAATCATTGACGCCGAAGCGCTTCAGCGAGGCGGTAATCGATCCGGTTTCCGCCATTGCCGCCTCGATGCCGGCGAAGCGTTTGGCGTCGAACCAGGTTGTCGCGCGCGACACTGCGTGACCGTCGGCCTCGCCGCGCGTCTCCAGGCGGACGACGGCCGCGCCCTTCGCTATGCGCAGCGCCTCGGCGATGCGCCGGCTGGCCGGCTCCGTCGAGGACGACAACAGCGCGATGTGCCGCTCGCTCGTCTGCCCCTGCAGGCCGGTCGAGAAGCGCGTGCGCGCGCCGATCGGATAGGACAGCCGCTTGCGCGACAGGACGAAGGTGCCACGGCCCTGCTCGGCCTTCAGCACGCCTTCCTGGACCAGTGCGGCGATGGCGCTGCGCACCGTGTGGCGGTTGACACCGTAGCGCTCGGCCAGCGCGACTTCGGGCGGCAGCGCCGCGTTCTCGGCGAAATCGCCGCTCGCGATCCCCTGCAGGATCCGGTCGGCGATCTGCCGCCAGAGCGACACGCCGTTGCGCCTTTCGATGCTGCTCGCCAGTCCGGTCATTCATCGCCCACCATTTCTTCGGCAGCCCGGGCAATTTCCGGGCCTGTCATCCACCCGTCATGGACTCCCGTTAGGAGATAGGTATAATTTGTATAGTTGTCTATATCAATAGACAAATTGATGCATGCAAGGAGCAATGCCATGCGAGGACAGGAAGCGCGCGAGCAGGCCGGGCGGAAAGCATTGATGGCGACGCTGGCGCATGCCGAAGCTGACGAGATCGCGCGCCTGTGGAACGAGTCGGGTCTGCCCTCCGAGGCCGAGCTTTTGCGCGGTCCGGAAACCGGACTGGTGACGGTGCGCGGGCGGATCGGCGGCGGCGGCGCGCCGTTCAATGTTGGCGAGGCGACCGTCACCCGCGCCACGGTGCGGCTGCCCTCCGGCCAGGTCGGCCACTCCTATGCGCTCGGCCGCGACAAGGACAAGGCCAAGCTCGCCGCGATCGCCGACGCGCTGTGGCAGGACCCGGCGCAGCGCGAGGCGGTCGAGACGAAGCTCGCCGCGCCCTTGCGCGCGGCGCTCAATACAGCGCGCGAGACCCGGCGCGTCGAGACGGCGGCAACGAAAGTGGATTTCTTCACCATGGTGCGCGGAGAGGACTGATGGATATCGCCACGCAATCGATCGACGGCGGCTTCGCCGAGCCGGTCTTCAATGCCCAGGCCGTCTTCCGTGCCATCATGGACGCGATGGCGCGCCCAGGCTCCGTGCAGGCCCTGCCGCAACTCACCCGCCCGCCGGCGCCATTGTCGGCGACGGCCGGGGCCGTGGCGCTCTCGCTCTGCGACAATGACACGCCGCTCTGGCTCGATCCGCCGCTGCAGGCGGAAGCTTCGGTCAAGGCCTGGCTCGGCTTCCACACCGGCGCGCCCTTGGCCAACACGCCGGCCGACGCGCATTTCGCCTTGATCGCCAATCCGAGGGAGATGGCGGCGCTCGACGGTTTTGCGCAAGGCACGCAGGAATATCCCGACCGCTCGACGACGCTGATCCTCCTGGTCGACGACCTCGCCTCGGGCCCGTCGCTGCTGCTCGAAGGTCCCGGCATCGAAAAGACGTCGATGATCGCGCCTCCGGGCATGCCGCGCCATTTCGTCGAGCAGTGGAAGCAGAACAACCAGCGTTTTCCGCGCGGCGTCGACATCATCCTGGCGGCGCCGGGCAGCCTTTCCTGCCTGCCGCGCACCACCCGCGTCAAGTCGATGGAGGCATGAGATGTATGTCGCGGTAAAGGGCGGCGAAGCCGCCATAGCCAATGCGCACCGCCTGCTGGCCGACCGCCGCCGCGGCGACCGCTCGGTGCCGGCGCTGCGCCTCGACCAGATCGTCGAGCAATTGGCGCTCGGCGTCGACCGGGTGATGAGCGAAGGCTCGCTCTACGATCGCGAGCTCGCGGCCCTCGCCGTCGTCCAGGCGCGCGGCGACATGATCGAGGCGATCTTCCTGGTGCGCGCCTACCGCACCACGCTGCCGCGCTTCGGCTATACCAATCCGGTCGATACCGGCGCCATGCAGGTCGAGCGCCGTATCTCGGCCACCTACAAGGACCTGCCCGGCGGCCAGGTGCTCGGCCCGACCTTCGACTACACGCACCGCCTGCTCGATCCAGAGCTCGCTGCCGGCGCCGAGGTCGAGACGCCGGCGCAGCGCCCGGTCGAGCCGGAGGCCATGCCGCGCGTCTCCGCGATCCTCGCCCATGAAGGCCTGATCGAGGCCGATGGCGAGATGCCGCTTGACCATGTGCCCGGCGATATCACGCGCGAGCCGCTGCAATTCCCGATGGCGCGCGACATCCGCCTGCAGGCGCTGTCGCGCGGCGACGAAGGTTTTCTCCTGGCGCTCGGCTATTCGACGCAGCGCGGCTACGCCCGCAACCATCCCTTTGTCGGCGAGATCCGCATCGGCGAGGTCGCGCTGGAGCTGGATGTGCCGGAGCTGCCCTTCGCCGTGCCGCTGGGCTCGATCCGCGTCACCGAATGCCAGATGGTCAACCAGTTCAAGGGCTCGGCCAAGGCGCCGCCGCAGTTCACCCGCGGCTACGGCCTGGTCTTCGGCCAGAGCGAGCGCAAGGCGATGGCTATGGCGCTGTGCGACCGTGCTCTGCGTGCGGGCGAGCTTGGCGAGGATATCGTCGCCGCCGCGCAGGACGAGGAATTCGTCATCTCGCATTCCGACAATGTCCAGGCGACCGGCTTCGTCGAGCATCTGAAGCTGCCGCACTATGTCGACTTCCAGGCCGAGCTCGGCCTCGTGCGCCGCATGCGCGCCGAATACGAGGCGCGGGAAAACGAGGATAAGGCCGCCGAGGAAAAGCGGGAGGCGGCGGAATGAGTTCAGTGCCCGCTACCGGAATGTCCGCCGCCCCCATCGAACGAGCCGCCGCCCGAGCCATAACCACTGGCGCCGGCAACGGTTTCGCCGTGCGGGGGCTCCTTTGGCGCGGGGAGAAACATCTTTCGAAGCGCGAAAGCCGCGATGCCGGCGAACACCAGCAAAAGCACGCCAAGATGCAACCAACCGGTAGAGTCCATGTGGGCCTGCTCCCGCGTCTTGAGCGCCAAATTCATACCACAGAGCCAGCGTGATCGCCATGACCGACATCGCCACCTACAACTTCGCCTATCTCGACGAGCAGACCAAGCGGATGATCCGCCGCGCCATCCTGAAGGGCATCGCCATCCCCGGCTACCAGGTGCCTTTCGCCTCGCGCGAGATGCCGATGCCTTATGGCTGGGGCACCGGCGGCGTCCAGGTCACAGCCTCGATCATCGGTCCCGACGATGTGCTGAAAGTCATCGACCAGGGCGCTGACGACACCACCAACGCCGTCTCGATCCGCGCCTTCTTCAAGAAGGTCGCCAAGGTCGGCGTCACCACCGAGACGGCGAAGGCGACCATCATCCAGACTCGGCACCGCATCCCTGAGCAGCCACTGACCGCCGGCCAGGTGCTGGTCTTCCAGGTGCCGATCCCCGAGCCGCTGCGCTTCCTCGAGCCGCGCGAGACCGAGACGCGCAAGATGCATGCGCTGGAGGAATACGGCCTGATGCATGTGAAGCTCTATGAGGACATCGCCAAGCACGGCCGCATCGCCACCACCTATGCCTATCCGGTCAAGGTCGAGGGCCGCTATGTGATGGACCCTTCGCCGACGCCGAAATTCGACAATCCGAAGATGCATCGTTCGCCGGCTTTGCAATTGTTCGGCGCCGGCCGCGAGAAGCGCATCTACGCGGTGCCGCCTTTCACCGACGTCGTTAGCCTCGACTTCGAGGACCATCCCTTCGAGGTGCAGACCTTCGACCAGCCCTGCGCGCTTTGCGGCGCCGAAAACGTCTATCTCGACGAGGTCATCCTCGACGACCATGGCGGCCACATGTTCGTCTGCTCAGACACCGACCACTGCGAGAAGCGGCGCGAAGACGGCCACCACGGCCACCTTGCCCCCAAAACACATCTTGCCTCTGAGAAGACGGAGCCGGCCGAATGACCGACGAACCGCTGCTGCGCGTCTCGGCGCTGTCCAAATTCTACGGCTCGCGCGTCGGCTGCGAGAACGTCACGTTCGACCTCTGGCCGGGCGAGGTGCTGGCGGTGGTCGGCGAGTCCGGGTCCGGCAAGACGACGCTGCTCAACTGCCTGTCGACCAGGCTGCTGCCGTCCTCCGGCACCGCCAGCTACCGCATGCGCGATGGCCAATGGCGCGAGCTCTATCGGATGAGCGAGGCCGAGCGCCGCTTCCTGATGCGCACCGACTGGGGCTTTGTCCATCAGAACCCGGCGGACGGACTGCGCATGACCGTATCGGCCGGCGCCAATGTCGGCGAGCGGCTGATGGCGGTCGGCGACCGCCACTACGGCAGGATCCGCGCCACCGCCGTCGACTGGCTGTCGCGCGTCGAGATCGACGAGGACCGCATTGACGACGAGCCGCGCGCCTTTTCCGGCGGCATGCGCCAGCGCCTGCAGATCGCCCGCAACCTCGTGACCGGACCGCGGCTCGTCTTCATGGACGAGCCGACCGGCGGCCTCGACGTGTCAGTGCAGGCGCGCCTGCTCGACCTGTTGCGCGGGCTGGTCACCGATCTTGGGCTGGCGGCGATCGTCGTCACCCACGACCTCGCCGTAGCGCGGCTTCTGTCGCAGCGCATGATGGTGATGAAGGATGGCCGCGTCGTCGAAAGCGGCCTCACCGACCGCGTGCTCGACGATCCGCGCGCGCCTTATACCCAGCTTCTCGTATCTTCGATTTTGCAGGTTTGACGATGGCCACGCCGCTCGTTGTTTCCGATGTCGCCAAAAGCTTCACCATGCATCTGCGCGATGGCGTCACGCTGCCGGTGGTGGCGGGCGTCTCTTTCTCGATCCGCGCCGGCGAATGCGCCGTGCTCGGCGGTCCGTCGGGCGCCGGAAAAAGCTCGATCCTGAAGATGCTCTACGGCAACTATGCCGTCGATGAAGGCCAGATCATCGTCCAGCATGGGGGCGGGCTGATCGACCTCGCCTCCGCCAGCCCGCGCACCGTGCTTTCCGTGCGCCGCCACACGATCGGCTATGTCAGCCAGTTCCTGCGCACCGTGCCGCGCGTTTCCGCGCTCGACGTCGTCGCCGAGCCGCTCGTCGAGCGCGGCGGGGATCGTGAGACCGCGCGGGCGAAGGCTCGCTTCTTGCTTGCGCAGCTCAACCTGCCCGAAAAGCTCTGGGCGCTGCCGCCGGCAACCTTCTCCGGCGGCGAGCAGCAGCGCGTCAACATCGCGCGCGGCTTCATCACCGAGCATCCGATCCTGCTGCTCGACGAGCCGACCGCTTCGCTCGACGCCAGGAACCGCGACGTCGTGGTCGAGCTCATCGCCGCCAAGAAGGCGGCGGGTGTTGCGCTGCTCGGCATCTTCCATGACCTCGACGTGCGTGATGCTGTCGCCGACCGCGTCATCGATGTCACCGCCTTCGCCGCCGGAAAGATCGCCGCATGAGCAAGAAACTCTCGGAGACGCCGCTGATCCATCCGACGGCGCAGGTCGAAAACTCGACGCTCGGCCGCTGGACCGAGATCGCCGAGCGCAGCCGCGTCGCCGAATGCGAGCTCGGCGACTATTCCTACATGATGCAGGATTGCGCGGTCTGGTGCGCCACCATCGGCAAGTTCTCCAACATCGCGGCGAGCGTGCGCATCAACGCCACCAACCATCCGACCTGGCGGCCGACGCTGCACCATTTCACCTATCGCGCGTCGGATTATTGGGACGACGCCGAGCATGAAAGCGAGTTCTTCGCACAGCGTCGCGCCAAGCGCGTCACCATCGGCCACGACACTTGGCTCGGCCACGGCTCGACCATCCTGCCCGGAGTCACCGTCGGCGACGGCGCAGCCGTCGGCGCGGGCGCAGTGGTGTCGAAGGATGTCGCGCCCTACACCATCGTCGGCGGCGTGCCGGCGAAACCGATCCGCGAGCGCTTCGACCGCCGCACCGCCGAGCGTTACCAGGCCTTGGCCTGGTGGGACTGGGATCATGCGAGGCTGCGCGCCGCGCTCGACGATTTTCGGGAATTATCGGCCGAGGCGTTTTTGGAGAAACACGGCGGCTGATTTCGGTGAATGGTGAATGGTCAATAGTGAATGGCAACGAAGCCCTCTTTCTCACCATTCACCATTCACCATTCACCATTCACCATTCACCATTCACACCCTTGACACATGACTCGGACAAGAGCCGGTCTCCCCAGGAGATCGCCATGCTCGACACCGTCAGACCTTCGCTCGCCGGATTTTTCGAAGGCACCAACCCCGCGCCGCCCGCCCATCTCGGCACCCGTTACGACGCGTCGGGCAACTTCCTCCCTGAACCCGGCAACACCATCGTCTGCCATCTGATCGAAGGCTCGCTTTCGCAAGCAGCCATTGTCGAGGTGCGGGAGCGCATGCTCGCTATGCCGGATGCCGATCGGCTCGCCTTCACGCCTATTTCCAGCCTGCATATGACGCTCTTCCAAGGCATCATCGAATACCGCCGCCGCCTTCCCTATTGGTCGTCGGACGTGCCGCTCGACACCAGCATCGACGATATGACCCGCCTCTATCTCGAGCGCCTGCAAGGCTTCGAGGGCCACGGTCCCTTCAAGATCAAAATTGCCGAAGTCGTGCCGACGGGCCTCACCGTCGCCGGCGCGACCGAACAGGATCGCCGGATCCTGAAAGCCTGGCGCGATGCGCTGTCTGTGCCGTTCGGCTACCGCCATCCGGACCACGACACCTATGTCTTCCACATCACCTTTGCCTATCAGCTCCGCCGCCTCGCCGACGAGCGGGCCGCGGCCTGGCAGGAATTGTTCGATGACTGCTTGTCGTTCTTCGAGCGCGAGGCTCCGGTGATCGAGCTGAAGGCTCCTGCCTTCTGCAGCTTCAAGGACATGAAGCATTTCGAGGAATTGCTGGTGCTTGGCTGACGCCGAGCAGCGACACAGACCAGCATTCCCCGCCAAGCCTGTGACTCGTAACAAAACTGACATCAATCCGACACCCCAGCTTCATCCGCCTGCGCTAGCGAGGGCTAATAGACCTGCAAAACCGCGACGGACTGGAGTCTTGGTATGTCAGCATCATCGGCCACGCTCGAAATCCGCGGCGTAACCCGACGATTTGGCAAGAACACCGCTGTCAGCGACATCAACATCTCGATCCCGCGCGGTCAGATGGTCGGTATCATCGGCCGCTCCGGCGCCGGCAAGTCCACGCTGCTGCGCATGATCAATCGTCTCATCGATCCCAGCCAGGGATCGATTTTTTTTGACGGCGCCGAGGTCTCCAGCCTGCAGGGCTCGCCGCTGCGCCGCTGGCAGCGCGACTGCGCCATGATCTTCCAGCAGTTCAACCTCGTGCCGCGCCTCGACGTCTTGACCAATGTGCTGCTCGGCCGCCTCAACCATCGCTCCACGGTTTCCAACCTGCTCGGCATGTTCACGCGCACCGAATGCGCGGAGGCGGTGGCCGCGCTCGAGCGCCTCGACATCGCCCGCACCGCGCTGCAGCCGGCCGGCACGCTGTCCGGCGGCCAGCAGCAGCGTGTCGCGATCGCCCGCGCCATGATGCAGCAGCCCAAGGTGCTTCTGGCCGACGAGCCGATCGCCTCGCTCGACCCGCTCAACGCCAAGGTGGTGATGGATTCGCTGCGCGACATCAACCTGCGCGAAGGCATCACCGTCGTCACCAATCTGCACACGCTGGACACCGCCCGCGCCTATTGCGGCCGCATCATCGGCATGGCCGCCGGCAAGGTCGTCTTCGACGGTGCCCCGCAAGACCTCGATCGCGACGCCGTGCGCATCGTCTACGGCGCCGACGCCAGCGGCGCCGAGATCTCCGAGGCCCTCACGTCGACCAGCGTGACCATCAGGCCGAAGATCACCGCATCCGCCGGACCGCTCGAACCCGCCTTTCCCGGCTACTGAGTCCATCGCCCCGACCCCCGTCGGTCTGGGCAAATCTTGGATTTCGGCAGAGCAACCCGGATCGCCCGCCAGCGTCAAAGGCAAGACTTGAAAAATCAGAACGCCGCCGGCGCGCAGCCGGAACAAAAGGAGAGAGAGCAAATGTTCAGGAAGATGGTTTTTGGAGCGGTTTCGCTGCTCGCCATGGCGGTCAGCGCCGCGCACGCCGCTGACATCAAGGAATTCCGCGTCGGCATCCTCGGCGGCGAGAATGAGACCGACCGTCTGCGCAACTATCAGTGCCTCGCCGACCACCTGAAGTCGGAATTCGGCTTCGAGAAGGTTTCGCTGTTCCCGGCCGCCGACTATGATGGTGTCATCCAGGGCCTGCTCGGCGGCACGCTTGATTTCGCCGAACTCGGCGCCTCCGGCTACGCCAGCGTCTATCTGAAGGACCCGAAGGCGGTCACCCCGATCCTCACCACCAAGCAGACCGACGGCTCGACCGGCTATTATTCGGTTGGCCTGGCGCTGAAGACCTCCGGCATCACCGACATCAAGTCGGCCAAGGGCAAGAAGCTCGGCTACGCCGATCCGGATTCGACCTCGGGCTACCTGATCCCGCTGACCCAGATTCCGAAGGACACCGGCGCTTCCAACGAGACCTACTTCGCCTCGACCCAGTTCAACGGCGGCCACGAGAACAACATCCTGGCCGTGCGCGACGGCAAGGTCGACGTTGCGGTGGATGATTCCTCCGGCATCGGCGACTTCAAGAACGGCTACACCTCAGGCACCTTCCACAAGGAAGTCGCCAAGGGCGCCGTCGATCCGAACGACTTCGTCGAAGTGTGGCGCTCGGGCCTGATCCCGAACGGTCCGCTGGTTGTCCGCACCGCGCTGGGCGACGACATGACCGCCAAGCTCACCGCCTTCTTCACCGCGCTGCCGGCCAAGGACAAGGCCTGCTTCGAAGGCATCGAAGGCGGCGATTTCACCGGCTACGTGCCCGTGAAGCCGGACTTCTACAACGTCATCGTCGAAGCCCGCAAAGCCGCCATCGGCGGCTGACGGCATCAGGAAAGGGCGGCGTCGCAAAAAAACGCCGCCCTTTTTGCATTCACAATCATGACCCTTTCGACAACGATCCATTCCGACGCCACCCGCCAGCAGGCAGATGCCTGGCGGCGCCAGACGTCGCTGCGCCGCTTCTACACCGCGCTTGGCGTCGGCCTGCTGCTTGTCGCCATGTTCGCGACCATGTGGTTCGCCGACGAGGCCAATGCCGGCCACTTCTTCGACCGCCTGCCGCATATCCTCGATTTCCTGAGCTGGCTGATTCCGAAGGACTGGAACGATGTCTGGCGGGCGCTGTTCGACATCGCCTCGCCCAGCGACAAGGGCACGCAGGAGTTCAACTTCCCGCTCGGCCGAGTCTACATCTGGGGCGGCTTCTACATTCCCGAATATTTCGAGCTGATGCTGACGACGGTGAACGTGGCGCTGGTCTCGACCTTCATCGGCTTCGTCTTCGCCGTACCTTTCTCCTTCATCGCCGCGCGCAACCTGACGCCGAGCCCGATCCTGCGGCTCGTCGTCAAGCGCTTCATGGAACTGCTGCGCGCCTTTCCCGAGATCGTCATTGCCGGCCTGTTCGCGGCGATCGTCTCGATCGGCCCGGTCGCGGCAATCATCGCCATCGGCCTGCATTCGATCGGCGCGCTGGGCAAGCTCTTCTACGAGATCAACGAGAACATCGACATGCGCCCGGAAGAGGGCCTGCGCGCGGTCGGCGCCAACTGGTTCGAGCGCGTGCGCTTCGCCGACCTGCCTCAGGTGCTGCCCAATTTCATGTCCTATACGCTGCTCCGGATCGAGATCAATGTGCGCATCTCGACCATCATGGGCGCAGTCGGCGGCGGCGGCATTGGCGAGGAGCTGAAGCTTGCCATCTCGCGCGGCTTCGGCGCCAAGACGCTGGCGCTGGTGCTCCTGCTCTTCGTCACCATCATCCTTGTCGACCAGTTCTCCGCCTGGCTGCGCCGCAAGCTCGTCGGCGAACAGGCTTTCCTGATGAGCGCCTAGACCATGATCCCGAAAAGTGGACGCCGGTTTTCGGACAAGATCATGGTCAACCTAAAAGGTGGCCTATGGCCATGACCGCCGACGAAATCAGCGCCATCGAAGACCGCCACCCGCAGATCTTCCAGCGGCCGGCCTACAAGCGCTTCTGGCCGCTGCTGCTGGTCGCGGGCACGGTGCTCTATCTTGGCTACGCCTTGTGGTTCTTCAGCCTGCCGCAGGTGCTGCGCGAGTCGCACTGGGAGCGCCTGCCGCTCTTCCTGTCGCAATGGATCAGCTACGACCTGCAGCCGGAATTCCGCCTCGACCAGCCCGAGATCACGCCGAAATATCCGCGCTTCTCGGCGCTTGGCGAAAATCCCAACCCGGACTGGGTGATCAAGAATCCCGACGGCACTTACATCGTGCAGATCGACGGCGATGCCAAATCCGTCACCTTCGACAAGACCAAAGCGGCGATCACGGCCAACGGCGTGACCGTGCCGATATCGCTGACTGGCGGCAAGCCGGTGATCACAGGTCCGGTGCCCGACTGGATCACCGTCCATGACGACGAGATCGTCGCCAAGCTGGGCTTTGCCGGCGAGGTGCGCGTCACCGTCGACCGCGTCAAGGTGCGCAAGCGCTTCCTCGGCTGGGCCAACTTCGTCTTCGACACGCGCTCGCCCTTCTTCGGCAAACCGGCCGGCGAGGTGATCTCGCTGATCGTCTCCGGGCCGGAACTCAAGCCCGGCACGTCGAACCTCGCTCTAGCCGCCGACAATTTCTGGAACAACGCGCAGTGGCAGCATGGCGATGTCTGGACGAAGCTCTTGCAGACCATCGTTATGGCCTTCCTTGGCACGCTGCTCGGCGGCATCGTCGCCTTCCCGCTCGCCTTCTTCGCCGCCCGCAACATCACGCCGAGCGGCGTTCTGAGCCAGGTGCTGAAGCGCTTCTTCGATTTCATGCGCTCGGTCGACATGCTGATCTGGGCGCTGTTCTTCACCCGCGCCTTTGGCCCCGGGCCGTTGGCCGGCAGCGCCGCGATCTTCTTCACCGAGATCGGCACGTTGGGCAAAACCTATTCCGAGGCGCTGGAGAACATCGACGACAAGCCGCGCGAAGGCGTGCTCTCGACCGGGGCCAACGAGATTTTGGTGCAGCGCTACGGCGTGCTGCCGGAGGTGGTGCCGGTGTTCATCAGCCAAACGCTCTACCAGTGGGAATCGAACACCCGCGGCGCCACCATCATCGGCGCCGTCGGCGCCGGCGGCATCGGCCTGAAACTGTGGGAAGCGATGCGCACCAATTCGAACTGGGCCAACGTCTTCTACATGGTGCTTTTGACGCTGCTCGTCGTCTTCATCTTCGACAACATCTCGAATTTCCTGCGCCGCAGGCTCAGCCGCACGCTGCATGATTACAACCGGCTGCAGGCTGAGCAGGGGTAGTTTCGCACCTTCGTCATCCACGGGCGGAGCAAGGAGCGGAGCGACGCGCGCAGACCCGAGGATCCGTGCCGTTACCTAAGCCGTAGAGTGCAGCGGTGCAGAACCCTGCATCGTTGCGGAGCGTCGACGTCACGGAATGGACCTCGGGTCTCCGCGTCCGCTTCGCTCCCGCTCCGCCCGTGGATGACGAAGAGAGAGTCGCTTACGCCGCCCTCTTCCACCCGTCCCTGATATACCTATACCCCTCGCGATAAACCGCCTCCGGACTCTCCGCGAAATCCCGCCACACCTTCGTCGCCGCAGCCAAATCCTTCAGCGAGCGGCCGAAGGACTCGATCGTCAGCCAGTCGTCATAACCGCTTTTGCGGATGGCGGAGAAAGTCTCCTTCCATGGAATGTTGCCGCGCCCCGGCACGCCGCGGTCGTTCTCCGAAATGTGAACATGGACGATATTGCGGCGATGCTTCGTATAGGCGCCGATCGGATCGGCCTCCTCGATATTGGCGTGGAACGTGTCATACATTGCCTTGATGTGGGGCCGATCGATCGCGTCGATATGCTCGGACAGGTCGGCCATGGTGTTGACCAGATAGCATTCGAAGCGGTTGAGCGCTTCCAGCCCGACGGTCACGCCCTTCTTGCCGGCATGGTCGCCGATGGCGCGCTGCGAGGCGACCGAGCGCTTCTTCTCGGCAGAAGTCGGCCCGCTGCCGGAAAAGGCGCCAAGCGTCGAATGCAGCGGCCCGCTCAGCGTGTTGGCGCCGAGCGCCGCACTGCAGTCGATCGCCCATTTCATGTAGTCGATGCCGGCCTTGCGCGTCGCGGCATCCGGCGAGATCAGGTTCATCGCCGGATCGCCCATGGCCGAGACCGCGGTACGCTCCAAGCCGATGCGGTCGAGCATCTCGCCGAGTTTCTTGTAGTCGTCAGGCGCGCCCGCGAAGACCGGTATCTCGACGCCGTCGAAGCCTGTCGCCTTGATGTCCTTCAACAGCGTCTCGTGCTTCTTCGAGACGCTGGTGGTCCACAAGAACATGCACATGCCGATTTTCATCGACACCCCCTCCCATTGACCGTCGGCACTCCCTCCTGCCGATGTCGCCGCACTCCCCCTCATCCGGCCGCTTCGCGGCCACCTTCTCCCCGGTGGGGAGAAGAGGTTGTCGTCGGCGCCAGCCACCTCCTCTCCCCTCGGGGAGAGGTCGGATTGCCCCAAATTGCCCTTCGCAATTCGGCCGGCAATCCGGGTGAGGGGGACTCCCTCAGGCGACGCGCACGACCCCTAAAGCTTCGTCCACGCCCCATTCTTCTTCGACGACTTCACGCAGGCCTCAATGAAGGCCATGCCTTCGACGCCGTCCGCGATCGTCGGAAAGACCACATCCTTGCCCGGTTTGCCGCCCTTCCGGCGCGCTGCCCGAATTGCGCGGGCGGCCTCCTGGTAGATGTTGGCAAAACCTTCCAGATAGCCTTCTGGATGGCCGGACGGCACGCGTGTCACACGCGCGGCCACCGGCATCGCACCGGCGCCGGCCCGGGTGAGCAGCTGCTTCGGCTGGCCGAACGGCGTGTACCAGAGATAGTTCGGGTCGGCCTGCACCCACTCCAGCCCGCCCTTCGAGCCGTAGATGCGCAGCTTCAGCCCGTTCTCATGGCCGGGCGCCACCTGGCTGGCCCAGATCATGCCCTTGGCCGGATGCTTGTTGCCGACCGGCTTGAAGCGCAGCATGACATTGACATTGTCGTCGAGCTGGCGCCCCGGCACGAAGGCGTCGAGGTCGGCCGACAGAGAATCCAGCTCTAGCCCCGACACGAAGCGCGCGAGGTTGTAGGCATGCGTGCCGATGTCGCCCAGCGCGCCGCCGGCGCCCGCCTGCTTGGGATCGGAGCGCCACGAGGCCTGCTTCTGGCCGGTGGCGGCGAGGTCCTCGGTCAGCCAGTCCTGCGGATATTCCGACTGCACGATGCGGATGTCGCCGAGCTGGCCCTTGGCCACCATCTCGCGCGCCTGCCGGATCATCGGATAGGCGGTGTAATTGTGGGTGAGCACGAACACCTTCCCGGTCTTCTCAACCAGCGCCGCAAGCTTCTTCGCCTCGGCGAGAGACGTCGCCAGCGGCTTGTCGCAGATCACATGGATGCCGGCCTCGAGGAAGGCCTTGGCCGCGGGGACATGCACATTGTTGGGCGTGACGATCGCCACCGCCTCGATGCCGTCGGCACGCTTGGCTTCGGCCTTGGCCATCTCCGCATAGGAGCTGTAGCTGCGTGACGGATCGAGCCCCAGTTCGGCGGCTGAAGCCTTCGCCCGCGCCGGGTCCGACGACAGCGCGCCGGCCACCAGCACGAAATCATTGTCCATGCGCGCCGCGATGCGATGCACCGCGCCGATGAAGGCGCCTTGCCCGCCGCCAACCATGCCGTAGCGGATCGGGCCGCCTCCCGTTTCCGACTTCGATGCGCCGACCATTTTTCGTCCTCTCCTCTTGGTTGTCACCTCCCCCTCGAGGGGAGGTCGATCCGCGCAGCGGATCGGGTGGGGTCGCCCGGCGTGAAGCTCGGCATGAACCGACCCCTCCCGGCCCTTCGGGCCACCCTCCCCTCAAGGGGGAGGGAAAGGCAAGTGTCAAATCCCCATCATCGCCCGCAGCAGCTTCTTGTCGGTCGTGCCGGCGGCGAAATCGTCGAAAGCCTTCTCGGTCACCCGGATGATATGGTGCTGGATGAAGGGCGCGCCTTCGGCTGCGCCGTCCTCGGGATGCTTGAGGCAGCATTCCCATTCCAGCACCGCCCAGGAATCGTAATTGTACTGGGTGAGCCTGGAGAAGATGCCGCCGAAATCGACCTGCCCGTCGCCAAGCGAGCGGAAGCGGCCGGCCCGGTTCACCCAGCCCTGATAGCCGGAATAGACGCCCTGCCGTCCGGTCGGATTGAACTCGGCATCCTTGACGTGGAAGGCCTTGATCCGCTCGTGATAGATGTCGATGAACTCGAGATAGTCGAGCTGCTGCAGCAGGAAGTGCGACGGATCGTAATTGATGTTGCAGCGCTTGTGGCCGCCGACCGCGTCGAGGAACATCTCGAAGGTCACGCCGTCGAACACGTCCTCGGAAGGGTGGATCTCGTAGCCGACATCGACGCCATTGTCCTCATAGACGTCGAGGATCGGCTTCCAGCGTTTGCCGAGCTCGCCGAAGGCTTCCTCGATCAGTCCGGCCGGTCGCTGCGGAAAAGGATAGAGGTAAGGGAAGGCCAGCGAGCCGGTGAACGACACCGAGGCGTTCAGCCCGAGATTGCGCGACGCCTTGGCGCCGAACTTCATCTGTTCGACGGCCCATTGCTGGCGCGCCTGGGGATTGTTGTGCACCGATGGCGGCGCGAAGCCGTCCATCTGCGCGTCATAGGCGGGATGCACCGCCACCAGTTGCCCCTGCAGATGCGTCGACAATTCGGTGATCTCGACGCCGGCGTCGGCGCAGATGCCTTTCACCTCGTCGCAATAGGCTTTCGACGAGGCCGCCTTCGCGAGGTCGAACAGGCGTCCGTCCCAGGTCGGGATCTGCACGCCCTTGTAGCCGAGCCCGGCGGCCCATTTGGTGATCGAAGCCAGCGAATTGAACGGTGCGGCATCGCCCGCGAACTGCGCCAGAAACAGGCCGGGCCCCTTCATCGTCGTCGGCATCGGCATCCTCCCTCTCTTGTTTCGTGACCAAGCATAGCGCCAATTGGAGCGAGGGCCAGCCTGTTTGGTCAGTCCTACCGGCATCTGAACGCCATGTCATTCTGGTATTACCAAATCCCGCAGTTCGGTCAAGCGCCTGAAAAGCTGGAAGAAGCCGCGGACCCGCAATTAGAAACGTGAAATTATCTTATTAAATCATAGCATTGTCAGGCGCGTCCGGCTTCCTATCCCCACTTCTTGCCGCGCGCGAAAATTTGCTGTAGACGTCATGCCAGGCCCAATTGGTCGAACCAGTTTCGAGGAAAACCTGGCAACGCCTTGGGGAGGAAACGTGCGGCCGCCTCTGTCCGAGGCGTCGCGGGGTAAAATGTGACAGGCGAATTCTGGGAGGATAGACCATGCATCTTTCGACGCACAATTGGATGCGGGCGGAGCCGCTGGAGGTGACGCTGAAGCGCATCAAGAAGTTCGGCTACGAATCGATCGAGATTTCCGGCGAGCCCGAGCAGTACAAGACCAAGGAGACACGCGCGCTCCTGAAGGAGTATGGCATCCGCTGCTGGGGTTCGGTGACGCTGATGTTGGGAGAACGCAACCTCGCCGCCAGGAACCAGGGCCAGCGCGAGCGGTCCGTCCAATATGTCAAGGACGTGCTCACCATGGTTAGCGAGCTCGACGGCGAGATCATCACGCTGGTGCCCGCGACCGTCGGCAAGGTGGTGCCGGACGGCACCGAGGCGGAGGAATGGGGCTGGGTGGTCGATGCCACGCGCGAGTGCTTCACCCATGCCAAGAAGGTCGGCGTCCGGATCGCCATCGAACCGCTCAACCGCTTCGAGACCTATCTCTTCAATCGCGGCGCCCAGGCGCTCGCGCTCGCCGATGCGGTGAGCCCCGAATGCGGCGTCTGCCTCGACGCCTACCACATCCACATGGAGGAATTTAACGTCTATGACGCGATCCGCCAGGTTGGCAAGCGCCTGTTCGACTTCCATGTCGCCGACAACAACCGCTTCGCCGCCGGCCTTGGCCAGATCGACTGGCCGAAGATCGTGCGCACGCTGAAGGAAGTCGGCTATGACGGCGCGCTGACCAACGAATTCGTCGCGCCCGTCGACCGCACGCCGGCCGCGCCCTATCCGGAGATGGTCGAGCGCAATCCGGTCGACATCTCGCCCGAGCAGCTCAAATTCATCCAGGACCACGGCTCCAGCGTGCTTACGGAGAAATTCTACACCGACCAGATGCGCATCACCGCCGAAACACTGCTGCCGCTGATCAAGTAGACCTCCTCCGATCAAAGCTTGTCCTTCCGCCTGGCGGGCGGAGGGGCCGAAGGGAAAATATGCGCATCAAAAGCGTTCAGGCCTGGTGGGTCCGTGTCCCGATCGAAGTCGCGAAGCAGCATCGCAGCGACTTCGGGCAAGTGACGACGTTCGACGCCGCGATTCTGCGCATCGAGACCGACGACGGCCTGGTCGGCTGGGGCGAAGGCAAGAACGCCGCCGGCAGCGCCGGCAGCTATGGCGCGCTCGTCCATATGCTCAACCACGAGATCGGTCCGCAACTCATCGGCCGCGATCCGGCCGACACCGGCATCATCTGGGAGATGCTCTATAACGGCGTGCGGCACGAGACGGCGGCGCATGCAGGCCATGCCATGCCGCAGCTGGCGCGCCGCGGCATGAGCGTGGCGGCGATCAGTGCCGTCGACATCGCGCTATGGGACATTCTCGGCAAGTCCCTTGGGCAGCCCGTATGGCGGCTGCTCGGCGGCCGCAAGGTCGAGCGCATGCAGGCCTACGCTTCGGGCGGCTGGGCCTCCCCCGACGCCATCGGCGAGCAGTTGCAATCCTACATCGCCAAGGGCGGCTTCAAGGCGCTGAAGATGCGCGTCGGCGCCATGGACGGCGCGCCCCATCTTTCGGCCGCGCGCGTGCGCGCCGCAAGGCAGGCGATCGGTCCGGAGGTCGACCTGATGGTCGACGCGCACGGCACCTACACCGTCGCCGAGGCCAAGCGCTTCATCCAGCTCACCGCCGATCTCGACCTCGCCTGGTTCGAGGAGCCGGTGATCGCCGACGACAAGCCGGGCATGGCCGAGGTGCGCGCCTCGGGCTCGACGCCGATCGCGACAGGCGAGAGCGAGGCGACGCGCTACGCCTTCCGCGACCTGGCGGTGCTGAAATCGGCCGACATCTTCCAGCCGGATCCCGCGTTCTGCGGCGGCATCAGCGAGGCGATGAAGATCGGCACCATCGCCAGCGCCTTCAACCTGCGTTTCGCGCCGCATCTGTGGGCCGGCGCGCCCTGCTTCTTCGCCGGGCTGCATGTGTGCGCCGCCTCGCCCGCCTCCTTCATCATCGAATATTCGCTCGGCGCCAACCCGATGATCCACGACCTGGTCGAGGAGACTGTCGAAGCCAAGGACGGTATGATAGCGATCCCTGAAAAGCCTGGATTGGGATTCACCATCTCCGAGCGATTCCTGGAGGCGCACGCGCAACGTATTTGACGATGAAAGAAAAGAACCTTCTCGCGGAACTCGCCGCCTATCTCTTCTCCAACTCGGACAAGGAGTCCGGCCGCACGCCTTCGGAACGCGAGCTGGCGGAACATTTCGGAGTCAGCCGCGGCCAGATCCGCGAGGCGCTTGCCATCCTCGAAGCCATGCGCATCGTCGAGCGGCGCGCCAAGTCCGGCATCTATATCGACACCAAGCAGGCGAGCGTGGAAGCGCTGGCGCTTTTCGCCCGCGCGGGCCTGCCGCTCGATCCGGTGCAGATTTATGAGACGGTAGAACTGCGCAAGATCCATGAGATCAAGGCGGCCGAGCTTGCCTGCTCGCGCGCAACGGAAGAAAACTTCGAACGCCTGCGCGAGATTCTGAAAGCCTCCGAAGAGCGCATCGCCGCCGGCGAGGGCCTCGCCAAGGAGGACCGCGAATTCCACCTCGAGATCGTTCGCGCCACCAAGAACAGCGTCTTCCATAACATCTGCAGCGTCTATTACCTGATGGGCGAGCAACGCCTGCCGATCTATTTCAACGATCCCGAACGCTCAGTGCGCTCGCATGCCGAACACATCCAGATCTACGAGGCGCTGCTTCGCCGCGACGGCAATCTCGCCCAGGCTCTGATGAGCGCCCATTTGCAGGGCGCCGAGAGCTACTGGAAAGGGATCATCGAAGGCCATGGGATAGAACCGAAAAGCGCGGCGCTCGAGAAGGTCTGAGTGCAATGCGCAAGATCCTGTCGACGCATCCGCTGCACCCCCGCGCCACGGCCATGCTGGCCGGAGCCGGGCGGCTGGTCGTCGCTTCCGCGCTCGATCCAAAGACATTGACCACTGAGGCCCGCGACGCCGACATCGTCATCGTGCGGGCGCCGCTGCCGAGCGAACTGTTTGCGGGTGCTTCGAATTTGCGCGCCGCTATCCGCCACGGCGCCGGGCTGGACATGATCCCGGTCGAGGCGGCGACCACCGCCGGCGTGCTGGTCGCGAACGTGCCCGCGGTCAACGCCCGCTCGGTGGCCGAGCATGTGATGTTCACCGCGCTTGCCCTATTGCGGCGCTTCCGCGTGATGGACCGCGACCTGCGTGCCAAGGGCTGGCTTGCCGGGCGCGAGCACGCCAATTCGACCAGCGAGCTTGCCGGCAAGACGATCGGCATTGTCGGCCTCGGCGCGGTCGGCCAGGCCGTCGGCCATATCGCCGCGCATGGTTTCGACCTCAATGTCGTGGCGACGACGCGCAGCCTGCGCCCGGTGCCCGAGCGCGTCGGCTTCCTGCCGATCGACGCGCTGGTCGAGCAAAGCGACATCATCGTGCTCTGTTGCCCGTTGACGGACGAGACGCGCGGCCTGATCAGCCGCGTGCGCATCGCGCGCATGAAGCCCAATGCGCTGCTGATCAACGTCTCGCGCGGTCCGGTGGTCGACGACGAGGCGCTGATCGAAGCCTTGCGGGATGGCCGCATCGGCGGCGCCGCGCTCGATGTCTTTTCCACGCAGCCGCTGCCGCCCAACCACCCCTATTTCGGCTTCGACAATGTCATCGTCACCCCGCATATGGCCGGCATCACCGAGGAATCGATGATGCGCATGGGCGTCGGCGCCGCCGGCGAGGCATTGCTGGTGCTGGCCGGCAAGCTGCCCGTCAACCTGCGCAATCCGGAAGTGATCGAGCACTACCGGCGACGTTTTCCAGCTGGCGATTAATTCGCCGAGACCATTGCGACGATGCAGACCGGAGACGCCGGCGGGGCGCGAAGGAACGCAACGGTAATTTTCCTGATCCCAATTTGCCTCGGTTCGAAGCGCGCCTATCAACGGCTAAGCAGCGCCTCCACTGCCGCTGCAATCGCCAGCAAACGCCGATCATCCCCGTGCCTGCCCGCC
>NZ_RZRX01000083.1:0-24143 GCF_003997405.1 Mesorhizobium sp. M2A.F.Ca.ET.042.01.1.1 | reverse complement strand
GCGGTATGGCGGCGGGCGGCACCGGCACCTCGGAGGGCGTGGCGCTCGGACTGCTCGCGGCGCTCAACGCCGGCGTCCATCCGGTCATTCCGAGCTGGGGATCGGTGGGCGCCGCGGACCTCGCGCCGCTCGGCCATCTGGCGCGGGCGCTGCGCGGCGACGGTGAGAGCGAGTATCAAGGCAGGATCATGCCATCGGCCGAAGCGCTGAAGCTCGCCGGGCTCGAGCCGCTCGACCTGCGCGAGAAGGACGGCCACGCCATCATCGTCGCCAACAGCCTTTCGACCGGAACGGCGTGCCTCGCGCTTGAGGAGGTCGCCTGCCTGATCGACTGGTCGCTGGCGGCTGTCGCGCTCAACTACGAAGCGTTCCGCGCATCGCTCAAGGCCATCGACGAGGATGCGCTTGCGGCCCGGCCGGCCTTCGGCCAAGTCGAGATCGGCGCGCGGCTCAGGGCCGAGCTTTCCGGCTCCGGGCTGTGGCACGACAACGCCGCGCGGCGCCTGCAGGATCCGCTTAGCTTCCGCTGCGTGCCGCAAGTATGGGGCGGCCTGCTGCATGCCTATGAGCAGGCGAAACTGGCGACCGAGATCGAGCTCGGCCACTCCGGCGACAATCCGGTCATCCTGCCCGAGGTCGAGCGCGTAATCTCCAACGGTAATTTCGACCTGACCGCCTTCACGCTGACGTGGGAAAATCTCGGCCAGGCGCTGGCGCATTGCGCGGTCGGCACCGCCAATCGCTCGATGAAGCTGATGTCGCCGACGGTGGCGGAGCTGCCGCGCTTCCTGTCGGCCAGGGGCGGCAGCCGCCAGGGCTATGCGGAACTGCAGAAGCCGGTCGCCGCGCTCGAAGCCGAGATCCGGCACCTCGCCAATCCGATGTCGCTCAGCCCGCTCGCGATCTCGGACGGCGTCGAGGACCAGTCGTCGATGGCGCCGCGCATCGTGGCCAAGACAGCGGGAATCATCGAGCGCCTGCGCTATCTGGTGGCGATGGAGCTGATCTTCGCCGCCACCGGCGTGGAGTTGCGCGGCGTGCTGGACTCGATGGGCGAAGGCCCGCGGCGCAGCTATGAAGCCGTGCGGGCGCTCGTCGCCCCGCTCGACGACGACCGCGAGATGAGCGCCGACATGGCGCGGGTGGCGCGCATGGTGTCGGGGCCGCGGCTGTAGAGCGGCAGAGAGATCCGCTACGACCACTGCATCGGTCGGCGCGGACGATCTCGTCGGATGCTCGTCAGTGGTAGTAGATACCGCCGTCGACGTTCAACGCCTGGCCGGTAACGAAGGCCGACAGGTCCGAGGCGAAGAACAGCACCGGTCCGATGATATCCTCCGGCGCGCCGAGGCGCTTCAGCGCCGCGACGTCCTCCCAATGGCGGATCGCGGCTTCGCTTCCCAGATTGTTCTTGCCCATCTCGGTCAGGATGATGCCGGGGCAGATCGCGTTGACGGTGACGCCGTCCATGCCTACCTCCTGCGCCAGAACGCGGGTGAGCGTGATCACCACCGCCTTGGTCGCCGCATAGTGGCCTTGCGTCGGCACGCCTTGCCGGCCGGCGATCGAGGCGATGTTGATCACCCTGCCCGACTTCCTGGCACGCATATGCGGCAGCACCGCCTGGCACATCATCAGCACGCCCTTGGCGTTGACGTCGAAATGCGCGTCCCAATTGGCCTCGTCGAGATCCTGCAGCAGGCTGGGCTTGAGGATACCGGCATTGTTGACCAGCACGTCGATGCTGCCCGCCGCTTGAAGCAACGCCTGCGCGGTCGCCTCGACGTCCTTCTTCTTGCTGACGTCCATCTTGTAGACATAGGCCTTGCGGCCCGCAGCCTCGATCTCGCCCTTGGTCACGTCGAGCTCCGCTGCCTGCGACGGCAGATCGGTGATGGCGACATTGAAGCCCGCTTCGGCGAGCCCCTTGGCGAGCGCCCTGCCGATGCCGCGGCTGGCGCCGGTTACGAGAGCCGTCTTGCCCTTGGCCTCAGGAAGAATGGTCATGCTGCTTCCACCTTTGATGTCTTGACCGGGAGCGAATTCATCGCCGCGACCGTGTCGTCGAATGAAACGAGTTTGCCGTCGGAGCCGAGACCCATCGCCACCTTGGCGGCGACCGCGCTGGCAAAGCGCGCGGACTGTTTCAGGTCCCAGCCTTTGACGATGCCGACGATGATGCCGGCGGTGAAGGAATCGCCGCAGCCCGTGGTGTCGAACACCTCGACCTCGAAAGCCGGCAGACGGAAATCCTCGCCATGTTCGGGCGAGACATGAACGCCGTCGGCGCCCAGCGTGATGATGCAGTTCTTCACGCCCCTCGCCTTGAAGAAGGCCGCGACGCGGGCCGGATCGCGGTCATGCGCCATCTCGCCGGCTTCGTCGATACTCGGCACGAAATAGTCGATGTAGGGAAGGCACGGCTCGACCAGTTTCCACGTCTCCGGCGTCGCCTGGATGAGATCGAAGGTGGTGACGCGCCCAAGCTCCTTGGCGCGCTTCAACAGCCTGATGGTCGGTTCGCCGTCGAAGCGCCTCAGGAGCCCGGTGCCGCCGACATGGACGACCGTCGCGTCCAGCGCGGCGTCGAGATCGGCGTCGGCGACCTCGAACAAGGTGGCGGTGCCCGGCACATGCAATGCCGGCCGCTCGCCGTTCGGCCGCACCGGCAGGATGGTGGACGAGGTCTGGACGCTGCCGTCGCGCCGAACGAGGCTCGTCTCCAGGCCGTATTTCTTCAGCTTGGCGAGGAACCAGTCGCCCATGTCGTCGAGCCCAAGCGTCGTGACGGCGCGCGTCTTAAGGCCGAGGATGGCGCAATCCATGCCGGTGGCACCCGCCGTGCCGGCAACCGTCATGCGGATCTCCTCGATATAGTCGGCGCGGCCGCCTTCGGGGATACGCGAGACCGGCCGTCCGAGGATGTCGAGGACGTAGAAGCCGATCGAGCTGACGTCAAATTGGGGCATGGGTAAGAGACCTTTCGAATTCAATGGGCGGCGCGGCGCAGGCCGAAGCTCGCGGCCAGCACCAGGAAGACGAGCACGCCAATGCCGACCTGCTGCCAGTAGAAATTCCAGCCGACCAAAAGCAGGCCGTTCTTGACGATGGCGAGCAGCAGCACGCCGAGCAGCGTGCCGATGACCGAAGGCTTGCGCTCGCGGCTGAGCGTTGTGCCGATGAAGGTGGCGCCGATAGCGTCGAGCAGGAAGGCATTGCCGGAGAGCGGCACGTAGGACTTCACCGTCGCCGACAAGAGGATGCCGGTGACGCCGGCAAGCAGCGCGCACAGAACATGCACCATCGACAATTCGCGCGGAACGCGGATGCCGGAATACCAGGCCACGCCCGGCTGCGCGCCCATCGCCTGGACATAGCGGCCGAAGACCGAGCGATGCAGCAGGACATGAACCGCGACGACAAGGACGATCAGCACGATGACCGGCGTCGGTATGCCGAACAGAGCGGTGCGGGCGATGGCGTTGAACTGGTCGGCTGCATAGCCGCTCGTCAGATAAATCGGCTGGCCGCCGCTGGTGGCGAGTTGCTGCGTGCTCTGACCGATGAAGAGCACGCCGAGCGTCGCCAGGAAGGGACTGATGTTGAGCCTGGTGATGAGGATGGCATTCAGCACGCCCACGATCAGCGCGGCGCCGAGTCCGCCAGCGACGCCGACGATGCCGCTGTAGCCGGCGGCGAGAAGCATGACGAAGATCATGCTTGCCATGTCGACCGAGACGCCGACCGAGAGATCGATGCCGCCCGACGAGATGACGATGGTGAGGCCGAGCGCCACGATCGCCAGCATGACGACATTGTTGACCAGCACGTTGAAGAGGTTGGCCGGCGTGAGAAAAGTCGGGCTCGCCACCGAAAAGAAGATGACGATGGCCGCGAAGGCGATGAGCACGCTGTATTTGGCGAGGAAGCCGCGCAGGCTCACCTTGGCGGTGGTGTCATTGGCCGAGACGCTCATCGCGAACCCTCTGAACCGCGGGCAAAGGATGTGATCGCCACCACCAGCAGGATCAGCGCGCCCTGCACGCCGTTGACCCAGTAGCTGGAGACGTTGAGCAGTTGGAAGCCGTTCGCGAGCAGGCCGATGAACAGCACGCTGAGCAGCGTGCCGCCCACGGTCGGCACGAAGCGGCGCGAGAAGACGGTGCCAAGCAGCGCCGCCGCCAGCACCGACAGAAGCAGCTCGCCGGAGCCGGGCGTGCTGGCCGACAGACGCGAGACGGTGAGGATGCTCGCCACCGCCGCGCAGAAGCCGCTCAGCACATAGGTGAACGACACATAGAACGGCACGCTGATGCCCGCCGCGCGCGCCGCCTCGGGATGCCCGCCCACGGCGTAGAGCCGCAGCCCGAACGCGGTGCCATGGACGATCGCGATCATGATCGCCGAGAAGACGATCAGCGCCCAGGCCAGCGCCGAGATGCCGAGAAAGCTGCCCGAGACCAGCAGGCCGAGCAGCGGGGAGGATGCGCCGACGACCGTGTTCTGGGTGAGCGTGAGTTCCATGCCGGCCGCGACGTTGAGCACGGCAAGCGTTGCGAGCAGCGGCAGGATGCCGAGGCCGACCACGGCAACGGCGTTCAGCGCGCCGACCGCCGTGCCGACGGCGATGGCGGCGAGCACCGAGAGGAAGTCGCCATAGCCCATCGACAGCAGCGTCGCATAGACGGCGGCGCAGAGCCCCATATTGGCGGCAATCGAAAGGTCGATGCCGCCTTCGGTGACGTCGGAACCGCCGCCGATGATGACGGCCGTCATGCCATAGGCGAGCACGCCGAGGATCGCCGACTGCTCGACGACATTGATCAGGTTGAAGGTCGAGGTGAAGCCCGGCGCGAAGACGACGAAATAGGCCATGATCGCGGCGAAGGCGGCGATGGCGCCAAGCCGCACGACGAGCGCGCCGAAGCGGCGGCCGGCGCTTTTGGCGGCGGCCTGCTTTTCGTCGGAAACACCAACGTCTGTGTGGAGGACAGTCGCGCTCATGCGGCCACTCCATCGATGGTCGAGCGCGCGCCGGACGAAGCCGCCAGCAGCGCGTCGCTGTTCATCGCAGGGCCGGAGAAGCTGCCGGCGAGCCTGCCGCGATAGACGACCAGCACGCGGTCGCAGACGCCGACCAGTTCGAGCAGGTCGGAAGATAGAAGCAGGATCGCCGCGCCCTCACCCGCCAGGCGGTTCAGGAGGTTGTAGATCTCGACCTTGGCGCCGACATCGACGGCCACGGTCGGTTCATCCAGCACATAGACGCGCGACTGGCAGCTCAGCCATTTGGCGATAGCCACCTTCTGCTGGTTGCCGCCGGAGAGCTCGCGCACCAGCGCGTCGCGATGCGGTGTCTTGATCGACAGTTCCTTGATCAGGCCGTCCACCGCTTGGTTCTCAGCGCCACGGCTGACCATGCCAGTCCGCGAATAACGGCGCAGGCTGGCCAAGGAGATGTTCTCACGCACAGACAGGCCAAGCGCCACGCCATGCGCGCGCCGGTCTTCCGGCAGCATGGCGATGCCGTCACGCACCGCTTTGACCGGCGTCGACAGCGACAGCTCCCTGCCCTCGACCTTGACCTGGCCGCCATCGGCAGTCTTGAGGCCGAACAGGCACTGGACGATCTCCTTGGCGCCGGAGCCGAGCAGGCCGGTGAGACCGACGATCTCGCCGGCGCGCACATTGAAGCCGATGTTCTCGAAGCTGCCGCCAAGCCGCAGGTTTGAAACCTCCAGCACCGGTGCGCCAAGCTCGACCGAGCGTTTCGGAAACATCTCGCCGACATTGCGGGCGATCATCATCGCGATGATCTCGTCGATCGGCGTCTGCCGCGGATCGACCGTGCCGACATCGGTGCCGTTGCGCATCACGGTGACGCGGTCGCAGAGCTTTTCGATCTCCTGCATGTAGTGGGAGATGAAGACGACGGCGATGCCGTCGTCGCGCAGCCGGCGCAGCACGTCGAACAGGCTGTCGACCTCGCGCTTGACGAGCGCCGCCGTCGGCTCGTCGAGCACCAGCACAGATGCCTTCTGTGCCAAGGCGCGGGTGATCTGCACGACCTTCTGCTGCGCCGTGGTGAGGTCTTTCACAAGCGTTCCGGCCGGCAGTTCCATGCCGAAGAAGCGCTTCAGCAGGTCCGCGGCCCTGCGCTCCATGGCGCGGCGGCTAACGAACGGGCCAAGGCCGATCTCATGGCCGAGGAACACCGCCTCGCCGACCGTCGCGGTCGGCACCAGCAGCCGGTCCTGGTGGATGAAATGCACGCCGAGCTTTTCGACCGAAGCCGGCGTCAGCGCGCTGACGGTCTCGCCATTGATAACGATCGCGCCGCTGTCCGGCTTGATGATGCCGGCCAGCACCTTGATGATGGTCGACTTGCCGGCGCCGTTCTGGCCGACAAGGCCGAGGATCGAGCCGCGCGCGATCTCGATGTTCGCGTTTTCCAAGGCGCGTACCGGACCGAACCGTTTCGAAATGCCTGTCATCGATACAGCAATGTCACGCTTTGCTGTCTGCATGGCCGTCAATCCTGGTTGGATGTGACGGGCAGCCACATGGGCGCGGCTGCCCGTCGTTTCGTTCCGTCCTATTTAACGCCAGCCTTCTCGGCGGCGTCGAGGAACGGCTTTCCTTTTTCGGCGGCATTTTCCTTGTTGATCAGCACCGAAGGCACGAAAGTGAAGGGCGGCACCTTCTGCCCGGCCAGATATTTCGCGGCATTGTCGACCGAGGTCTTGCCGATCTCATAGGGCTGCTGCGCCGCGACCGCGCCGGCCGACGACTTCGGATCCATCACCATCTTGATGACTTCCGGGCTGCCGTCGATGCCGTAGGTCTTGACCTCGTTGCGGCCGGCGGCTTCGACCGCCTGGGTGGCGCCGATCTGCGGCACGTCCCAGCAGGCCCAGACCGCGCCGATCGACCCCTTCTCGGGCGACTTGGTCAGCATGTCGGTGACGTTGGAATAGGCGCTCTGCACCGTGTTCGGAATGACGTCGCGCAGCTCGGGCTCGACGATCTTCACATCCGGGAACGAGGTCAGCACATATTTCAGCTGGTCGTAGCGGATCTTGCAGACCGGCACGCTGTAGAAGCCGTTGAACACCAGCACATTGCCCTTGCCGCCCATGTCGGCAACCATCTGCAGCGCGATCTCGGCGCCGATATTGTAGTTGTTGGAGGTGGTGTTGTTGATGGCGTGCGGCGTCGCCGTATCGACCGTGAACAGCGGGATGCCGGCGTCGCGGATCTTCTGCAGCCAGGGGTTCAGCACTTCGAGATTGCCGAGCTGCTCGATGATGGCGTCGGGTTTCTGCGCGATCAGCGTCTGCAGTTGCGCGATCTGCTGCTGGTCCTTCCGGCCAGCGTCGAGCGCGATGACTTCACCGCCGAGCTCCTTGACGCGGTCCTGGATGCCTTTGAAGGCCATCAGGTCCCAATAATGGTCGGTGCCGATCGCCGAGACGCCGATGCGCTTGCCCTTGAGCGACAGTTCCTCGGCCGTCGCGCCGGAGATCGCGGCAAGGCTGCAGGCCGCCGCCAACCCCAAAGCGAGCGCCTTGACGAGGCCTTTCATTGAATTCCTCATTTCATTTCCTCCCTTGTTGATCGCTCCAGGCCTTCCCGGAGGATATGCGAAACAGTCAGTTGCTGCTCCAGCCCCTTGTTGGTCGCTTCGGGCAGAGCCCTCCGCTCAGGCAGCGGCGTCATTGTCGCGCAGGCCGTAGCTCGCCATACGCTTGATGACGTTTTCGATCTCCTCGTCGGACAGGATCGGCGGCTCGCCGATCTGCAGGGCGCCGTGATACTGGCGCGCCAGCGTCTCGACCTCGACGGCCAGCCACATCGCCTGGGCGAGGCTCGACCCGACGGCGATCATGCCATGCTGGGCAAGCAGGCAGGCCTTGCGGCCGCGCAACGCCTCCACCGCGTGCGCCGAAAGCTCCGCCGTGCCGAAGGTGGCGTAGGGTGCGCAACGAATGTCGCTGCCGCCGGCGACCGCGACCATGTAATGGATGGCCGGTATCTTCCGACCCATGATAGCGATCGTCGTGCAGTAGGTCGGATGCGCGTGGACGACCGCGTTGACCTCGGGCCGCGCCTTCATGATGTCGAGATGGAAGCGCCATTCGCTGGACGGCGGCAGGCGTCCGTCGACCTCGCCGTCCCAGCCCATGAAGACGATGTCCTCGGGCACCAGCGTGTCATAGGGCGTGCTCGTCGGCGAGATCAGCATGCCCTCGCCATGGCGGCAGCTGATGTTGCCTGATGTGCCCTGGTTGATGCCGAGTGCGTTCATCTCGATACAGGCGTCGATGATGGCCTGGCGCACATCTCGGTCCGAAACGGTCATGCGATATTCCAATCCTTGCTCAGTCCGTCACCAGGCCGTGTAGCCGCCATCGATCGACAGGATCGCACCCGTCACGTAGCTCGAGGCCGGCGACGCGAGGAACAGGATCGCCGAAGCGATCTCCTGCGGCGTGCCCAGCCGGCCCATCGGCGTCATGTCGATCCAGGTGTTGAAGAGTTCGGGACGCTCGCGCATCTTCAGCGTCATCTCGGTGCCGACATAGCCCGGCGCCAGCGCGTTGACGCGCACGCCTGACTTCGCCCACTCGACCGCAAGCGCCTTGGTCATCATGTGCACGGCGCCCTTGCTCACCATGTAGGAGGGCGCCGTCTGCGGACGGTTGATGATCAGGCCCGACATGGAACCCAGATTGACGATGGAGCCCTTCTTGCGGGCGATCATCGAACGGCCGAAAGCGCGCGAGGCCCAGTAGACGCCGTTGACGTTGACATCCATCACCAGGCGCCATTCTTCGTCCGGCGTGTCGAGCGCGGTGTTGAGGCGCGCGATGCCGGCGCTGTTGACCAGGATATCGACCTGGCCGAAATCCGCGACGACTGCGGTTGCCATCGCCTCGACGGCTTGTGGATCGGTAACGTTCAACACGCGGCCATCGACGCTCGCGACGCCACCGGCCTTGAGCGCTTCGGCTGCGGTTTTCACCCCATCCGCATTCATGTCGAGCAGGATGACACTCGCGCCGCAAGTCCCCAGCGCCTTGCCGGCCTCGAGACCGATGCCGCTGGCGCCGCCGGTGACGACGGCAACCTCGCCCGTCAGGTCGAAATGCGACCGGTAATCCATGCACGTCCTCCATCAGGACAAGCTTGCGCGCGGGCAAAACGCTGCCCTCGCCGCCGAAGCAGCGCCGCAAGCCGAGGGTCCTGATAATGCCTCCGGGGTCAGGCTCCTCCCGACCCCATGACAGGGACGTTACAGAAGCTTCCCGGGTCCGTCAATCTGGTTATAACCAGAAAACGGAATCTTTTTTGGATGTGCGCAATTCAGGTGCGGTCGACACCGTTCACCGTCGCCGATGGCTGCTCGACCGCCATGTGAATGCGGGCAACGGAGGAGTTGTAGAAGGCCTCGTAATATTCCAGCGCGGCGCCGTCGGAATCATAGGCGATCGACTCGATCTCGATCAGCGGCGTGTTGGCGGCGACACCCATCTCATCGGCCTCTTCCTTGGTGGGAAGCGCGGCACGCAGCCAGCGGTCGGCACGCTTCACCGTCAGGCCGAAGACGGCGCGGATGGTGCCGAAGATCGACTGGTTTTCCGACAGGATGTTCTCCAGCCCCGGCACCCGATGCCCCGGCAGGCTGATGCGCGTCATGGTGATCGGCGTGCCGTCGGTCATGTAGACGCGGCTGATCCGGACAACGCTGCCATTGGCGGGAATGCCGAAGACCTTGGACTCCTTCTCGCTCGGCGGGCAGCGGTAGATCTCCAGCGTGCGGGTCGAGACCTTGTGGCCCTTGGCGGTCAAATCGTCGAACACGCCGAGGTTGGCGGTCATGAAGTCGACATGCTCGCGGGGAGCGGCGACGAACATGCCCTTGCGCGGCATCTTGATGATGCGGCCTTCATTGGAGAGCGATCCGATCGCGGCGCGCACGACGGGACGAGAGACGCCGAAGAAATCGCAGAGCGCCTGTTCGGACGGAATGCGGGAATTGGCGGCCAGCAGGCCCGTGTTGATCGCTTCCTCGACCTGGTTGCGCAACTGCACCCAGAGCGGGGCCGCCTCGTCGCGGTTGAGCTGGACTTTCGAGCCGATCGAGCGGAACGCCGCGGCCGCCTCGGCATCTTCCTGATCGTAACGAGGACGCCCGCGCGTTCTGGTTGCCTGTTCCATTCGGGTCCCGCCGCAAATCATTTGCCGCGACTCAGAAAGCGGCAGCGCCTCCCTAGCGGAGGCCGCCCGCCATTTTCACGCTCTCCGGTAAGTTTCGCAACCATAGCATGGCGGCGGCCCCCAGAAGCGGTCCGGGAACCAGGAGCAGGAAGGCCCAGCGCCACCCGCCGATGAAGTCGGCGAAGCGTGGCGTCAGCCAGATGGCGAGCACCGTCAGCGCGAAACCGGCGCCGAGCTGCACCGACAGAGCGGTGCCGACAAAGCGGCGGTCGGTAAGCTCGGTGACGGCGACGGAGAACTGCGCCGAATCACCGATCACCGAAACGCCCCAGACGATCGCCACCAGCATGAACAGCCAGAGCGGTCCGGTGAACAGAAAGCCCATCAGCAGCGCGCAGCTTCCCGAGACGAGCATCATGCCGGCGGTGGTGGCGGTGCGGCCGATGCGGTCCGACAGATAGCCGCCGAGCAGACAACCGAGGATGCCGGAGGCGACGACAAGGAAAGTCGCGAGCGAGGCGGTGGCGGCGGTTCCGATCGCCTGCGCCTCGAAGGCGGCGCGCGTATAGGCAAGCACCCAGGCCCACATGGCGTAGAGCTCCCACATGTGGCCGAGATAGCCGAGATTGGCGAGGAGCAGCGGCTTTTCGCGAAACACCTGGCCGATGCGCGAGGGCTCGAAGATAGCCTTGCCGAAGGGATAGGGCCCTTCCTTCGCGAACAGCAGGAAGAGCAGCGCGCCCGCAGCGGTGGCCAAGCTTGCCGCGGCAACCACCGGACGCCAGTCGAGCACGGTCGAGACGGCTCGGAAGAGATGCGGCAGCGCCGATCCGACTGTCAGCGCGCCGATGACCGCGCCGAGCGCCAGTCCCCGGTCGCGTGTGAACCAGGTGGCGACCAGCTTCAGCGCCGGCGGGTAGACCCCGGCAAGCGCGGCGCCGGTGACGATGCGCGCGGCGATTATCCCGCCAGGCCCCGGATGAAGCAGCAAGGTTGCGTTGGCTAGAGCGGCGACGAGGGCCGCCGCTGCCATCAGGCGGCTCAGCCGCACAAGGTCGGGCAGATTGACCAGGCTCGCCGCCAGCGCGCCGATCACGAAACCGACCTGGACGCCATTGGTCAGCCAGGCCTCGGCGCTCGCGCCCAGCGCCAGCTCCTGCTTCAGCTCGGGAAGGATCGCGGTCGCCGAGAACCAGGTGGTCAGCGACAGGACGACCGCCAGGCACAGCAGCGACAGCACGCGCCAGCGCTCGCCGTCGGCCGCCATGCCAAGCCGGCCGACCGTACTCATGCGCCTTGCAGCGGAACGGTGAACACCGTGGCCGTACCGGTGAGGCAAAGCTCGCCCTGGCCGTTGCGCACGCTGGTCTCGATCTTGCAAATCGGCTTGTCGGGGCGCACTTCCTTGACCTCCACGCGTCCGGTGATCTCCTCGTCAACGCCAACGGCCTTGACGAACTTCCAGGCGACTTCGAGGAACACGGTTCCGGGGCCAGGCAGATCCTCGGCGACCAGCGCATTGAGGATGCCGGAGGTGACGCCGCCCTGGACGATCAGCTTGCCGAACACCGACTTCTCGGCCAGCGCGCGGTCATAATGCAGCGGGTTGCGGTCGCCGGTGATGTCGGTAAACGCCTCGATGTCGCTCATGCGCGTGCGCCGCGTGCGCTCGGCAAAGGCGCCGACCTGGGGGCGGCCCTTCACGACACCCAACCAACCGTCTTTCGTCTCGGTGCTCATTTCGGCTTCTCCTCTGCTCCGGGTTCGACTGGTTTGAAGGCCGGCAGGACGCGACCGCCGATGGCGGTCGGCGCAAGATGCAGCATGGCCCCGACCTGTAGCGGCCGTGTGCCGGGCAGGATGAAGCTCAGCATCGTCGGGCCTTCGGCCAATTCGATCAGGCCGACCACATAGGGTGCCGCCGGCAGCCAGCCGGGATGGCCGGGCTTATGCACCTCGGAAAAGGATTTGAGCCGTCCCCTGGCCGATGCGTCTTTCCAGAGCAGGCGCCTGCTCCAGCAATGCGGGCAGATCGGGCGCGGATAGAAGACGGCCTTGCCGCACTCCTCGCAGTGCTGGATGGCCAGCCGGCCCTCGGCGGCGGCGTCCCAGAACGGCCTGGTCAGCGCGGTGATCGTCGGGCCGGGGGTTTGCAGCGTGTTGAGATCGACGGACATCAGGCGGCTCCCAGCACCAGCGCAGTCGCTTCGCTCATTGTCGCGCCATTGCCGGTGACCAGTGCGAGCCCGGCCTTGCCGATCTGGCGTTCTCCCGCCTCGCCGCGCAACTGGCGCACCGCCTCGACGATATGAGTCATGCCGCCGGCAAGGTCGGGCTGGCCGAAGCCGAGCTGGCCGCCATGCGTGTTGAGCGGCTTGTTGCCTTTATGCGAAAGGTCATGGTCGTTGAGCCACGCGCCGAACGCGCCCGGCGCGCAGAGGCCGGCATCCTCGATCGTCGTCGCTACCATGATCGTGTAGCAGTCGTAGAGCGACAGAAGGTCCATCTCATCGGCCCGCGTGCCGGACTGTTGGAAGGCCCGCGCCATGGCGTTCTTCAGCGGACCGGAGGTGAGACTCGGTGCCTGGCTGACCGCGCGGTGCGTCACCTTCTCGCCGGCGCCGAGCAGATGGACAGGCGGCCTGCGCAACGACCGCGCGCGTTCGGCCGAGGTGACGACCACCGCTTCGCCGCCGGCGACCGGCATGACGATTTCGAGGAGATGCAGCGGCGAGGCGATCATCGGCGAGGCCAGCACCGCTTCGACATCGGCCGGCTTACCATGGAAGATGGCGTCGGGATTGAGCTGGGCATTGGCCCTGGCGGCTGCGGCGATCAGCGCGAAATCACGCGCGGTAGAGCCGTATTCCGCCATATGCGCCTGCATCAGCAGCGCATAGGAGATGTTGGCGCCCGAGGCGCCGAAAGGCACGTCGAACTCGCGGATCGGATTGCGGTTGGGCGAGCGTGGCGCAACCTCCTCGCGGTTGTTGGCGAGCACGCACAGCACCGCCTCGCACATGCCGGCCTCGATCGCGGTGGCCGCGCGCCAGACCATGCCTGCGCCGGACGCGCCGCCGAGGTCGACGACATTGGCCATGGTCGGCGCGAGGCCCAAATATTCGGCGATCGTCGCGGGAACATGCTGCGGCGTCTCGCCGACCTGCGGCCCGACCAGCAGCCCATCGATAGCCGCCGGCTCCAGCCCGGCGTCGAGCACCGCCAGGCGGGAGACCTCGGCGATCATCTCAAGCGTCGTCACGCCGCTGGTCAGGCGCTGCGGCTTCAACTCGCCGATGCCGACGATCGCTCCCTTTGCCCGGCTCATGCCGCCTTGCTCCGGTCGAGCGCGCGGTATTCCTCGAGGCAGGCCGGATTGGCGAGCGAAGCCATGTTCTTGACCGGCTTGCCTTCGAGCGTGGTGCGGGCGGCGCCCTCGACGCGCTTGCCGTTCAGCGTATAGGGCACGGCCTGCACCGCGTGGATTCGATGCGGCACGTGACGGGGCGAGGCGCCTTCGCGGATCGCTTTGCGAATTCGCCCGGCAAGCTCGGGGCTCAGCGCATAACCGTCATTGAGCTTGACGCAGAGCACGATCTCCTCGTCGCCTTCGATGGGTGCGCCGAAGACCAGGCAATCCTCGATCTCGGCAAAATTCTCGCAGGCCGCGTAGATTTCCGCCGTGCCGATCCGCACGCCGCCGGGCTTCAGCGTCGTGTCCGAGCGGCCGTGGATGACGCCAGAGCCGTAAGCCGTCATCTCGGCGAGGTCGCCATGTGTCCAGATCTCGCGGCGCGCAGCAAAATAGGTGGCGTGGTAACGCGCATCGCCATCCTTGCCCCAGAAGGTCAGCGGCATGGACGGGAACGGCTCGGTGCAGACGAGATCGCCCTGCCGGCCGATGACCGGCGCGTTACGCTCGTCCATGACGCCGACGGCGAGACCGAGCCCTTTCACGGTCAACTCGCCACGCCGCACAGGATGGATCGGCGATCCCAGCAGGAAGCAGCCGATGATCTCGGTGCCGCCGGAGATCGAAGCGAAGATAATGTCGCGCTTCACATGATCGTAGATCCAGTCGAACTGCCCGGGTGAGACGGGCGCACCGGCCGACAGCAGCGAACGCAGCGACGAGAGATCATGCAGGCGTCCCGGCGCGTAGCCTTCGGCGGCAAGTGTCGCCAGATATTTGGGACTGGTGCCGAAATGCGTGACCTTGGCGCGCTCCGCCATCGTCCAGAGCGGACTGGGGTCGAGGCCATCGGCCGATTTCAGGATCGGCGCGCCGTCATAGAGCACCACGCTCGCGCCGCAGGCCAGACCTGAGATCAGCCAGTGATACATCATCCAGGCGGTGTTGGTGTACCAGCTCATGACGTCGCCCGGGCGGACGTCGCCGTGGAGCAGGTGCTCCTTCAGGTGCTGGAGCAGCACGCCGCCGGCGCGATGGACGATCGCCTTCGGCGCGCCTGTCGTGCCGGAGGTGTAGAGCACATAGGCCGGGTGATCGAAGGGCACGCGGTTGAAGGAGAGTGGAGCGTCGCTGCCGAAATCCTCGAACGAAATGCAATCCGCCGCGCAATCCGGCTTGGCGCCCAGTTCGCCGGTCAACACCAGCGTCGTCACCGTCGGCATCGCGGCGACGATCTCGGCCAGCCTGCCGGAGATGTCGTGCTCCTTGCCCGCATAGCGGTAGCGCGGCGCGGCGAACAGCACCTTGACGCCGATCTGGCCGAGGCGGTCGACGATCGCGGCGGCGCCGAAATCCGGCGAGCAGGACGACCAGATGGCGCCGACGGAGAGCGTCGCCAGAAGCGCGACGAGGCCCTCGACGCGATTGGGCAGGATACCACCAACGCAATCGCCCTTGCCGACGCCGGCCGCGCGCAGGCCATGCGCCGTCCTGGCGACGAGCCGGCGCAATTCGCCCAGTGTGATGGTCTGGAAACGGCCGCTCTCGTCGGCCTCGATGAGAGCAACCCTCGCCTCGTCGCCGCGCAGCAGGTTTTCCGCGAGATTGAGTGTCGCTTCCGGCAGGAAGCGACTCCCGGTCATCGGCGTATTGTCGTCGCGCAGGAAGGCGATCGTGCCCGGATGGCCAATGACCTCGGCGAAATCCCACAGCGCCCGCCAGAAGGCGCCGGGATCGCCGATCGACCAGCGATGCAGCGTCTCGTAGTCGCGCGGATCGAAGCCGTTGGCCATCGAAAAACGCGCAAGATTGGACGATTGGAACGCGGCCGGCGCCGGCGTCCAAAGCATGGATGACATGGATTTCCTCCCGCAATGCAGGCCGGGCTCTTTGCCGCGACCTTGCCTGCCGATGCATTTCATGATTATTGGTTATAACCAGAATGTCAAGCGGCGACCCCGCCTCTGTGGGTCGCACGTGCGGAGGAACGGACATGGACGCCGTTTATATCGTTGCCGCGAAGCGGACCCCCATCGGCAAGCTGAACGGCGCTTTCGCCAGTCTGTCGGCGGCGGAGCTGGGGGCGCAGCTTATCCAGGCGATGCTGGCCGAAACGCAGCTTGCGCCCGATGCCGTCGGCGAGGTGATCATTGGCCAGGTGCTGACCGGCGGCGCCGGGCAGAACCCCGCCCGGCAGGCTGCTCTCAAGGCCGGCCTGCCGGTCGGCGTGCCCGCCATGACAGTCAACAAGGTCTGCGGCGCCGGGCAGAAGTCGATCCATCTCGCCGCCCAGGCCATTCGCTGCGGCGACGCCGATTGCGTGGTCGCCGGCGGACAGGATTCGATGACCTCGGCGCCGCATTTCATTTCCGGCGTCCGTGGCGGCATCCGCATGGGAGACCGCACGGTCAAGGATTCCATGATCACCGACGGGCTATGGGACGCCTTCCATCAGGTGCATATGGGCGTCACTGCCGAAGCGCTGGCGCAGCGCTACCAGATCACCCGCGAGGAACAGGACAGGTTCGCGCTGCGCTCGCAGGAGAAGGCGGACGCCGCCATCAAGGCTGGCGGGTTCGACGACGAGATCGTCCCCGTATCGATCAAGGCCAGGCAAGGCGATGTCGTCATCGAGCGTGACGAGCATCCCAACCCCTCCACCACCATGGAAAGCCTTGGCCGGCTGAGACCGGTCTTCGATGCGGCGGGGACGGTCACGGCCGGCAACTCATCCGGTCTCAATGACGGCGCCGCGGCGGTGCTTGTGATGTCGGAGGCGCGGATGAAGGAACTCGGCCTGACGCCCCTCGTCCGCATCGCCTCTTATGCCTCTGCCGGCGTCGAGCCTATGGACATGGGCCTCGGTCCGGTCGCGGCCTCGCGGCGCGCGCTCGACAAAGCCGGCTGGCGCGCGGCCGACCTCGACGTGATGGAGATCAACGAAGCCTTCGCCGCGCAGGCCAGCGCGGTCAATCGCGAGATGGGCTGGAACGAGGACACCATCAATATGAGCGGCGGCGCCATCGCGCTTGGCCATCCGCTGGCCGGCTCCGGCTGCCGCATCGTGGTGACGCTGCTCCACGAGATGGTCCGGCGTGGAGCGAAGAAGGGCCTGGCCTCGCTCTGCATCGGCGGCGGCCAGGGTGTCGCAATCTGCCTGGAGCGGTAAGTCCGGGCAATCATCGCGGCCGGGGCCGCTAAATGCTGCTCTCCGACCTCGTGTTCATCACTACTCCCGGCGCTCACAGCGGACCCTCCTCCCAGAATTGATATCGATCAAGGTCGCTGCAGCCGGTCTCTGTTTTGGTCGCGCCAACTTGGCAACCTGAACGGAGTTCCCCTGACATGGACGGCATTACCTTAAGCGCCGAACAGATCGGCGCCTGGCGGCGGGAGATTGCCTCGGCAAGGTTTCTTCCCTTCTCCGCTTCGGGGCCGCTGTCTCCGGCATCGGTTTATGCCGAAGGGTCGTCCGTGACGCCAGCCGAACCGGACGGGTCGCGCAACGCAGGAGGCCGGCTATGAAGGTTTCCCCGCGGTGGCTGATCCTTGGCGCCCTGATCGCCATCGGAGCGGCCGGCTACTATGCGTGGCAGCGCTCCAAGGACGGGCAACTGCCGGAAGGCATCGCCAGCGGCAACGGCCGCATCGAGGCGGTCGAAATCGACGTCTCGACGAAGGCGGCGGGGCGGATCAGGGAAATCCTTGTCGGCGAAGGCGATTTCGTCAAGGCAGGCCAGGTGCTTGCCCGCATGGACACAGCGCAGCTCGAGGCGCAGCGCCGTCAGGCCGAAGCGCAGTTTCAGCGCGCCACCATCGGGGTCGAGACCGCTGGCAGCCTGGTGACGCAGCGCGAGGCTGAAAAAACGGCGGCCGCCGCTGTCGTCGCGCAGCGCGAAGCCGAGCTCGACGCCGCCGATCGGACCCTGGCGCGCTCGCAGCAGCTTGCGGTCAACAACACCGTCTCCCAGCAGGTCCTGGACAACGACCGCGCGGCCGAGCAGAGCGCGAAAGCCGCCGTCGCCGCGGCGCAGGCCCAGCTCGCCGCCAGTGAAGCGGCCATCAACGCCGCGCGGGCGCAGGTGGTCGATGCCAAGGCCGCGGTCGATGCGGCGCAGGCCGCGATCGAAAGCATCGACGCCGATATCGGCGACGCCACGCTGGCGTCGCCGCGCGACGGGCGCATCCAGTTCCGCGTGGCGGAGCCCGGAGAGGTGCTGGCGGGCGGCGGGCGCGTGCTCAACCTCGTCGACCTCGGCGATGTCTACATGACCTTCTTCCTGTCGACCGCGCAGGCCGGGCGCGTCGCGATCGGCTCGGATGTGCGCCTCGTGCTCGACGCGGCGCCGCAATACATCATCCCCGCCAAGGTGACGTTCGTCGCGGACGTCGCGCAGTTCACGCCCAAGACGGTCGAAACGGAGGAGGAGCGCCTGAAACTCATGTTCCGGATCAAGGCGCACATCGCACCGGAGCTGCTCTGCAAATACATCCAGCAGGTGAAGACCGGCCTGCCCGGCGTGGCCTATGTGCGGCTCGATCCGCAGGCCGGATGGCCGGCGAGCCTCAAGGGAAAGCTCGTGCAATGAATGCGCGGCCGGACGCCGGCGCGTCCCTTCCGTCAAGCTACGTGGCGCGGCTGGAGAATGTCGGCCACGCTTACGGAGGGGTCAGGGCTCTCGATGCCATAACGCTCGATTTCCCGGCCGGCCGCATGGTCGGCCTGATCGGGCCGGACGGCGTCGGCAAATCCAGCCTGCTTTCCCTGATTGCCGGAGCGCGGACGATCCAGCAGGGGCATGTCGAGGTGCTGGGCGGCGACATGGCCGATCTCGGCCACCGGCAGAGCGCCTACCCCAGGATCGCCTACATGCCGCAAGGCCTGGGCAAGAACCTCTATCCGACGCTGTCGGTCTTCGACAACATCGATTTCTTCGGCCGCCTGTTCGGGCATGATCGGCGCGAGCGCGAGCGCCGCACCGGCGAGCTTCTGAAGCGAACGGGGCTGGCGCCTTTCGCCGAGCGGCAGGCCGGAAAGCTTTCAGGCGGCATGAAGCAGAAGCTCGGCCTGTGCTGCGCCCTCATCCACGATCCGGACCTCCTGATCCTGGACGAGCCGACCACCGGCGTCGATCCGTTGTCGCGCCGCCAGTTCTGGGAACTGATCGGCGAGATCCGCAAGGGTCGCGAGGGCATGAGCGTCATCATCGCCACGGCCTATATGGAAGAGGCCGCGCGCTTCGACTGGCTGGTGGCCATGGACGCGGGCCGCGTGCTCGCCTCCGGAACCCCGGCCGACCTGCTCGAAAGAACCGGCGCGCCCGACCTGGACGCCGCCTTCATAGCCCTTCTCCCGCCGGAGAAGCGGGACAGCCAAGAGGCTGTGGTGATCCCTCCGCGGTCCGCCGGCGCCGACAGCGAACTTGCCATCGAAGCCGAACACCTCACCATGCGCTTCGGCGATTTCACCGCCGTCGACGACGTGAGCTTCCGTATTGGCCGCGGCGAGATCTTCGGCTTCCTCGGATCGAACGGCTGCGGCAAGACGACCACGATGAAGATGCTGACCGGGCTGCTCGAGCCGTCCGAGGGCAAGGCACGGCTGTTCGGGCGCGAGATCGACCCCCGCGACATCGATGTGCGGCGGCGCGTCGGCTACATGTCGCAAGGATTCTCGCTCTATTCTGAGCTGACGGTCCGGCAGAATCTCGAGCTCCATGCCCGCCTCTTCGGCATGGCCGATGCGGCGATCCCGCCCCGGGTCGAGGAGGTCGCGCAGCAATTCGGCCTCGCCGACAATGTCGACACGCTTCCCGAAGCGCTCCCGCTCGGCATCCGCCAGCGGCTGTCGCTGGCTGTGGCGATGATCCATTCTCCGGAGATACTGATCCTCGACGAGCCGACCTCCGGCGTCGACCCCGTTGCCCGCGACGGGTTCTGGCGGATTCTTGCCGACCTCTCGCGCAAGCGGAACGTGACGATCTTCGTGTCCACGCATTTCATGAACGAGGCGGAACGCTGCGACCGCATCTCGCTCATGCATGCCGGCAGGGTCCTCGTCAGCGACACGCCTGCCGCAATCGTCAAAAGCCGGTCGGCGGCAACGCTGGAGGAAGCCTTCGTCGGATATCTCGAGCAGGCGACAGGCACGCAGGCAGAAACGCCGAGCGTGACGGCCGGGACAATGCCGGTCCCGGAAGCGCCGGCCAGTCGCCGCGAGAGGAGCGGCACAGGCCGTTCCTTCGATTTGCGCCGCATGTTCGCCTACACGAGGCGCGAGGCGCTTGAACTCTTGCGCGATCCGATCCGGGCCACGCTGGCGACCGTCGGCAGCCTCATCCTGATGTTCGTCGTCGGCTACGGCATCAACATGGACGTCGAAAACCTCTCCTTCGCCGTCCTCGATCACGACGACACGACGATCAGCCGGGACTATGTGCTGCAGATCGCCGGCTCGCGCTATTTCACCGAGAAGGCGCCGATCACCGACTATGCCGATCTCGACCGGCGCATGGAGGACGGGGAACTCAGCCTCGCGATCGAAATCCCGCCCGGTTTCGGGCGCGACCTCGCGCGCGGCCGCGACGTTACGATCGGCGCCTGGATCGACGGCGCCATGCCGACACGGGCCGAAACCGTGCAAGGCTATGTTTCGGGAATGCATGCCGGCTGGCTGACGCAGAAGGCGCGTGAACTCTATGGTGACGCCGCCACCGCCAGCGCCTTCCAGCTCGACATCCGCTACCGCTACAATCCCGACGTCCGCAGTCTCGATGCCATCGTTCCGGCGGTAATCCCGATGCTTCTGCTGCTGATCCCGGCAATGCTGGCCGTGCTCAGCGTGGTGCGGGAGAAGGAGCTCGGCTCCATCATCAATTTCTACGTCACGCCCGTCACCCGGCTGGAGTTCCTGATCGGCAAGCAGATTCCGTATGTCGCTCTCGCGATGCTCAACTTCGTGCTGCTGACGGGATTCGCCGTCTTCCTCTTCGGCGTGCCGCTGACCGGCAGCCTTCCGGCTTTCGCCGCCGCCGCGCTTGTCTATGTCACGGCCACGACGGCCATGGGGCTTTTCCTGTCGACCTTCATGAGCAGCCAGATCGCGGCGATCTTCGGAACCGCGCTGATCACCATGATCCCCGCCACCCAATATTCGGGCATGATCGACCCGGTGTCGTCGCTCCAGGGCGTGGGCGCATTCGTCGGCCGGATCTATCCGACCACCTATTTCGTGACGATCTCGCGCGGCGTCTTTTCCAAGGCGCTCAGCTTTGCCGACCTGTCCGGCGCGTTCGTGCCGATGCTCGTCGCCATTCCGGTGCTGCTCGGCCTTGGAGCGGCGTTCTTGAAAAAACAGGCCCGCTGATGCGCATCGCCAACATATACAACCTCGGCATAAAGGAACTGCGCGGTCTCCTGCGGGACCCGATGATGCTCGTGCTTATCGTCTATGCCTTCACCGCCGCCATCTACACCGCTTCGAAGGCGATGCCCGAGACGCTCAATCACGCTCCGATCGCCATCGTCGATGAGGATCAGTCGCCGGTCTCGTCGCGCATCGTCACGGCATTTTATCCGCCCTACTTCACCGCGCCTTTGCTCATCTCCCACCCGGAGATGGACAGCCGCATGGATTCAGGCATGGATACTTTCGCGCTGGATATTCCACCGAACTTCCAGCGTGACCTTCTGGCCGGCCGCTCGTCAACGGTTCAGCTCAACATCGACGCCACCCGGATGTCGCAGGCCTTTACCGGCGGAGGCTATATCCAGTCGATCGTTTCGGGAGAAGTGAACGAATTCCTCGACCACTATCGGTCCAAGGCCTCCCTGCCCGTCGACCTCGACCTGCGGGCGCGCTTCAACCCCGAACTCAACAAGGGCTGGTTCGGCGCCATCACCAATGCCATCTCCTCGATCACGATGCTGTCTATCGTGCTCACCGGCGCAGCGCTGATCCGCGAGCGCGAGCACGGGACGATCGAGCATCTTCTGGTGATGCCGGTCACCCCGTTCGAGATCATGACGAGCAAGATCTGGTCGATGGGCATTGTCGTGCTCGTGGCGTCCGGTCTTGCACTCGTCGTCGTCATCCAGGGGCTGCTGTCGGTCCCCATCAACGGATCGATCCCGCTCTTCATGGTAGGCGCGGCCCTCGACATCGTCGCCATGACCTGCCTCGGGATCTTCCTCGCCACGGTCGCCGGGTCCATGCCGCAATTCGGTCTGCTGCTGATGATGGTGCTCCTGCCCCTGCAGGTGCTGTCCGGCGGCGTCACGCCGCGCGAGAGCATGCCCCTTCCCATCCAGGCCATCATGTTCACCGCGCCCAACACGCATTTCGTCATGCTGGCACAGGCGGTGCTGTTCCGCGGCGCGGGCCTCGATGTCGTGTGGCCGCAGCTCGCGGCGCTGCTTGTCATCAGCACGTTCCTGTTTGCGTTCTCGCTGCGGCGCTTCCGACAGTTCCTGAAATAGGACCCACCCACACCCAGGAGTATTCCATGCCCAAGACTATGAAAGCAGCCGTCGTTCGCCAGTTCGGCCAGCCGCTCGTGATCGAAGAGGTTCAGGTGCCGACGCCCGGAGCCGGCCAGATCCTCGTCAAGATCGCGGCCACCGGCGTGTGCCACACCGATCTGCACGCCGCCGAAGGCGATTGGCCGGTGAAGCCCAGGCCGCCCTTCATTCCCGGCCATGAGGGGGTCGGGCATGTCGTGGCGGTTGGATCGGGCGTCAAGCACGTCAAGGAAGGCGATCGCGTCGGCGTGCCCTGGCTCTATACCGCCTGCGGCCACTGCAGACATTGCCTCGGCGGATGGGAGACGCTTTGCGAGGAGCAGCAGAACACCGGTTATTCGGTGAACGGCAGCTTTGCCGAATACGTCCTTGCCGATCCCGATTATGTCGGCCATCTGCCGGGCAACATATCGTTCACGGAGATCGCGCCGATCCTGTGCGCGGGCGTCACCGTCTACAAGGGCCTCAAGGTCACGGACACCAAGCCTGGTGACTGGGTGGTGATCTCGGGTATCGGCGGGCTCGGCCACCTGGCGGTTCAATACGCGAAGGCGATGGGGCTGAACGTCATTGCGGTCGACATCGACGATGCGAAGCTCGACCTCGCCAAACGCCTCGGCGCCGCGCTGGCCGTCAACGCCCGCCAGGCCGATCCCGCCGCCTTCGTCAAGAAGGAGGTCGGCGGCGCCCAGGGGGTTCTTGTCACCGCCGTGTCGCCGAAAGCCTTCGAGCAGGCGCTCGGAATGGTCGGCCGCGGAGGAACGGTGTCGCTCAATGGTCTGCCGCCTGGCGATTTCCCGCTGTCGATCTTCGATACCGTGCTCAACGGCGTGACCGTCCGCGGTTCGATCGTCGGGACACGGCTCGACCTGCAGGAAGCACTGGACTTTGCGGGGGACGGCAAGGTCAAGGCGACAATCGAGACCGAAAGGCTCGAGAACATCAACGACATCTTCTCCCGCATGCACAAGGGCGACATCCAGGGCCGCATCGTCATTGATTATGAGAAGCAGGCCTGAGGCGCCGCGGCTGTAACCCTCGGAACGCGAGCTCAGCCGGCCCAGTCGGCTGAGCTGGTTCGGCCGCCATTGGTCGCGCGCGATCCGGCCGAGTGCACCCATTCGCGGCCTCGGGCGCTTAGACGCGAACTCCACGGGCGAGCAGTTCCCCCTACCCTCTGACGAGTTCGTCCTGATTTATCCTCATGCCACTTCGCGCGTCGAAAAGGTGGACCTTCGAAACCATCACCTCCAACCCAACCTCTTGATCGGGCTTGAACGGCGGCTGATCACGAACTTCGGCCACGAGCTCGACCCCACTTGTCCTCAACGTCAGTTCCTGAGCCTCTCCTGTCGGCTCCACCACCTGGACGCTTGCCCTCGCGTGATCGCCCCCGACGACGATGTGCTGGGGACGTATCCCGTAAATCACCTCTTGTGCGCCGTGGAACTCCAGACCTTTTGGCAATGGCAGGCGGAGGCCTGAACCGGCTTCGAACGCGCCGTTGTCGACGCGACCTTCGATGAGATTCATTTCCGGGGAGCCGATAAAGCCCGCGACGAACAGATTGGCCGGTCTCTCGTAGAGTTCGGAAGGGGTGCCGATCTGTTCGATGCGGCCCTTGTTCAGGACCACGATGCGGTCGGCGAGCGTCATCGCCTCGGTCTGGTCATGCGTGACGTAGATGCTGGTGCGGCCGAGCCGCTGGTGCAGCTTCTTGATCTCGGCACGCATCTTCACGCGCAGCTTGGCGTCGAGATTGCTGAGCGGCTCGTCGAACAGGAAGGCCGAGGGCGCGCGCACGATCGCGCGACCCATGGCGACACGCTGGCGCTGGCCGCCGGACAGCTGACGCGGCATGCGGCCAAGCAGGTCCTGCAGACCGAGGATTTCGGCAGCCGCCTTCACCCTGGAGACGATCTCCTCCCTGGGAACCTTGGCCAGCCGAAGCGCGAAGCTCATATTGTCGGCCACGCTCATATGCGGATAG
>NZ_RZRX01000082.1:0-24154 GCF_003997405.1 Mesorhizobium sp. M2A.F.Ca.ET.042.01.1.1 | reverse complement strand
AAGAATGGCCGCGCGGCTTTTGTCTTTATGCCGTTCATGTCCTGATCTCCTGTCATTGTCTTAAGTATATACGAAAGAAGCCGTCGAGAGGTTCTCACTTTGCCGTGCGGCGGTGTGCAACCGCCAACGGCGCTCCCCCTCTCCGTCCCGGCTTCGCCGAGCCACCTCTCCCCCACCTTTGGCGGGGGCGAGGAACCCAGGCTTGCGAAGGCCTCTCCGTGGCTCATTGGCGTCGCTCGCCCTTCGCGGTTAGCGTTTCCTCGCCCCCGCAAAGCGGGGGAGAGGTGGATCGGCGCGCAGCGCCGAGACGGAGCGGGGGCCAGCGCTGACATTCGCGATTGGCTGCGAAGCCGGCTGCCTCGCGAGCTCAGCCTCACTGAGCAGTGCTATCCGCCGGCTTCATGGCGTCGGTTGCAGGCTTCATCGCGTCCGCCGGCTTCATGGCATCTGTCGCAGGCTTCATCGCATCCGTGGCCGGCTTCATCGCCTCAGTGCTCATCGCGTCGGGCTTCATGGCGTCGGCCGGCTTCATCGCGTCCGTCGCCGGCTTCATCGCATCGGTCGCTGGCTTCATCGCGTCCGTCGCCATCGCATCGGCGGGCTTCATCGCATTGGTCGTGTCGTCGGCGCGGGCGCCGGCTACGAAGACCGAAGCGGAAAGCGCGAAGGCCAGAGCCGGCAGCGTGAGGAACTTGGTCATGGTCGTACTCCTTGGTTTTGGCGCGCGCAGATGCGGGCCTTGGTGAAGCGTTGTCGCCCATGCGGCCCCGCGCGAAAGGGAATGAAAAATCAGTTGGCGGCGGCGGCCAGGATCGGCCCGCCGCGCGGCGCCTGCACCAGCACGGCGGTGCTCAAGCCGCCGCTGGCCGCCGGCAGCGGCAGCGTTGTCGCTTCACCGTTCCAGCTGCCGAGCCTTGTCAGCGCATGCACGACATTGGCGTGCGGCAGCGTGCGGCCGGTGTTCTCGCCGCGCGCCACCGGCACCTCGACGACGCCCTTGTTGTAGCGCACCAGCCAGATGTCGGCGCCACCGCCCGGCGCCTTGCCGGCGCCGATGCTGACCTTGCCCTGCCCAAGCGAAAGCTCGGGGCCCTGCGGGTGGCCGCTGTTGGCGATGAGGCCCTGGATCTCGCCGGGCGCAGCACCCACGGCGTCATGGCTGCCATTCACCACCACCTGCGGCGTGAACGGCCCGTCGCGGCCGAGCGGCGGCTCGTAGGTGACCTGGCGATCGGTGAATTCCTTGCGGCCGAACGTGTCCCTCCAGCCGAGGTAATCCCAATAGGTGACGTTGAACGACAGCGCCAGCACGCCCGGCTGGTCCTTGACCTTGATCAGGTTGGCGTTGGCCGGCGGGCAGGACGAGCAGCCCTGGCTGGTGAACAGCTCGACCACGGTGAGCGGCTGGGCGGCCGCGGCGCCGATCGTGGCCGCGAGCATCGCGCCGACAAGCAGGCCTGTCTTCAATCCGGTCATGGGAAGCAATCTCCGTAGCGGGGTCATGCTCCCATTTCGCCGCCGCGGATCGCTTCGTTACAGGCTTCACCGGTTTGTGATTGCAGGCCGCTTCTCTCCCGATCGCGGAAGAAGGCTCATCCGTTCACCGCGCGGCTATCTTGTGGCGCTTCGGTCCTTTCCGTCAGCCCGTAATCGCGCACGACCTGGGCGATGCGCAGACGGTAGCCGGCAAAGATTCCGCCGCGGCCAGCCTTCTGCGCCTGGCGGTGCTCCTCGGTGTTGCGCCAGGCTTTCACCGCTTCCTCGTCGCGCCAGAAGGAAAGCGACAGCACGCGCTTCGGATCGGTCAGGCTCTGGAAGCGCTCGACCGAGATGAAGCCGTCGATGCTTTCGAGCAATGGCCTGAGATCGGCGGCGATGCCGAGATAGGCATCGCGCTTTCCTTCGGCCGGCTCGACCTCGAAGATGACAGCGATCATGCCTCTATTCCTTCCCTGACCGTCACGTCGGTGCGAAAGAGCTGCCTTGGACCGTGCGGCCCCGACACCAGCTTCAGGAAGACGCGATCTTCCTTCAAGATGAATTTCTCGCGCCTGGCGAACTCGTAATTTGCCTTGCCCGCGGGGTCGGCGGCAAGCCGGGCGCGATAGGCCTCGTAGGCGGCGAGGCTTTCGATGTTGTAGGCGGCATAGGCCGTGGTGGCCGAGCCTTCATGTGGCGCGTAATAGCCGATGAGCTCGGCGCCGCAGCGCGGAATGGCCTGGCCCCAGGCGCGCGCATATTGCTCGAAGGCCGCCTTGCCGAACGGGTCGATCTCGTAGCGGATGAAGCAGGTGATGGTCATGTCGGTCTCCTCGTCGGTTGGCTTGCGCACATCGATTCTTCGACCGTGATCGAAACATCGCTGGCGGCTATGTGCTAGGCATTCTCCTGTCAGGAGCGTTGCCCGGGCTGCTTGAGATGACCCCAGAATAGTGCTTCCCTGACGGGAATGCTTCGATGAGGATCGAACCATGCGTGAAGGACCAGACATCGCTCGCATCGCCAGCCTGGTCGGCGACCCGGCCCGCGCCAACATGCTGAACGCGCTGATGGGCGGCACGGCGCTGACGGCGTCGGAACTGGCGCTGGAAGCCGGCGTGTCGCTGCCCACGGCTTCCTCGCATCTGTCGAAGCTGATGGAGGGCGGGCTGCTGACCTTGGCGAGCCAGGGCCGCCACCGCTATTACGGGCTTGCCAGCGCGCAGGTGGCGGGCATGATCGAGGCGATCATCGGCGTCGCCGAGGCAGTCGGCCCCAAGCGCGTGCGGCCCGGCCCGCGCGACGCGGCCATGCGGGTGGCGCGGGTCTGCTACGACCATCTTGCCGGCGAGCAGGCGGTGGCGATGCTCGACCGGCTCTTCGACCGGAAGCTTCTGCTGCGCGAGGACAATGAGATCCGGCTCTCGTCAGCCGGCGCCTCGCATTTTTCAGCGCTCGGCATCGAGATCCAGGCCAAGGCGCGGCGGCCGGTGTGCCGCGCCTGCCTCGACTGGAGCGTCCGGCGCTCGCATCTCGCCGGCACGCTCGGCGCCGCCATCCTCGACAAGATCATCGCCGAGAAATGGGCCCGCCGCGAGAAGGACAGCCGCGCCGTGGTGTTCTCGCCCGGAGGAAAGCGGGAGTTCGAGAGGGTGTTTCTGGGGTGAAGCCCCGGTGCCGATAACGTGCAATGTCGGCGCGAGGCCCCCTCTCTGCCCTACCGGGCATCTCCCCCTCAAGGGGGGAGATCGGATGTCACGCTCTCTTTCGCTAATCGTCAACGTTGCAGAAGAGGCGCCGCGCCAAAGCTGCCAATCTCCCCCCTTGAGGGGGAGATGTCCGGCAGGACAGAGAGGGGGGCGAAGGATCTCGGCATAAGCGACCTTGGGTCTTGCCGCGATCACCCCCTTTTCAACGCCTTCCCCAGCTTGAAGAATTCCTTCCACGGGTCGGCTTTCTTCAGCTGCGCCAGCGTGGAAGCATCGCCAAGCGGGAAGGCATTCGGCGCCAGGCCCTTCTCGATCTCCGGCCAGGTCACCGGCATCGATATCGTCGCGCCCTTCTTGGCGCGCGAGGAATAGGGCGCGACGGTGGTCGAGCCGCGGCCGTTGCGCAGATAATCGACGAATATCTTTCCGGTACGCGCCTTCTTCGACAATGTCGCCGTGTAGCGGTCGGGCGCCGCCTGCTCCAGCGCGCGGGCGAAGTCGTGCGCGAAATCCTTGACCTCGTCCCATTCCGCCGAGGGTTTCAGCGGCACCAGCACATGATAGCCCTTGCCGCCGGAGGTCTTGACCAGGTTCGGCAGCGACAGATCATCGAGTTGCTTGCGGATGTCGAGCGCCGCCTCGCGCACTTTGGAGACATCGACGCCTTCGTCCGGATCGAGGTCGAAGATGATCTGGTCCGGCTTTTCCAGCGCATCGATCGTCGAGCCCCAGATGTGGACCTCGACCACGCCGTACTGGACCAGCGCCGCCAGCCCGTCGAAATCCTTGATGTAGAGGATCTCCTCGCCATCCGTCGGATCTTTCATGCGGGCGATCTTGTCGCTCATGCCAGGCGAGGCGTGTTTCTGGAAGAAGCGCTGGCCGTGGATGCCGTCGGGCGCGCGCACGAGGCTCAGCGGCCGGTTGACGACGAATTGCTCCATGCGCGGCCAGACCAGCGCGTAGTGTTCGAGCAGGTCCTGTTTCGAAACCTTCTCGTCGGGCCACAGCAGCTTGTCGGGATGCGAGAGCTTTATCGATGTCTTCGCCGTTCCGGCTGAGGTCTTGGCGGGTTTTGCGCCCGTCTTTGCCTGGCTCTCGGCCTTCTTCGGCTTTTCCTGCACGACTTCCTCCGCCGGCTTGTCCTCGCGCAGCCCCTGGAACGAGGCGTGGCGGATTATACGGTCGGATGTCCAGCTGCGGAACTCCACCTCGCCGACAAGCTCGGGCTTGATGAAGGTAAGGCCTTTTCCCTTCGGCACGGCCGCCGAGAATGGCGATGTCTTCGCCTCGAGGTGATCGAGCTTCTTTTTCAAATCCGCCATCACCTTGCCGGAAAAGCCGGTGCCGACACGGCCGGCATAGTGCAGCTTGCCGCCCTCGTAATAGCCGACCAGCAGCGAGCGCACACCCCGCCCGGTCTTGTCCGAAGGCAGATAGCCGCCGATGACGAATTCCTGCCGGAGCGTGCATTTCGACTTGATCCAGGTGAGCCCCCGCCCGCTGCGATAGGGCGCGTCGGCGCGCTTCGACACCACGCCTTCCAGACCCATGCGGCAGACATGCTGCAGCATGACCTTGCCGGGCTCGTGGAAATGATCGCTGAAGCGCAGCGCCGAATTTTCGGGCTGCTCGCCGACCAATTCGGCCAGCGCCTGCTTGCGTTCGACCAGCGGCTCGCGGCGCAGATCCTCGCCGTCGAGCCGCATCAGGTCGAAGACATAATAGATGAAGCGGTCGGCGCGGCGGGCCGACAGGTCCGCCTGCAGCAGCGGGAAGGACGACACGCCGCTGTCGGCCAGCACCACGACCTCGCCGTCGATGACGGCGTCCCGGCATTTCAATTTGGCCAGCGCGGCGGTGAGCGGCCCCTCGAATTTGCCGGTCCAGTCGAGGCCGGCGCGGGTAAGGAGCCTGACCTCGCTGCCTTCGATCTGCGCCTGCATGCGATAGCCGTCGAATTTCACCTCGTGCAGCCAGTCGTCGCCGGTGGGTGCTTCCTTCTCCAGCGTCGCCAGTTGCGGCTCGATGAATTCGAGCCGCCCAGCCCGGCCGGCCTTGGCTTTGGCGGGCCTGTTGGACTGCCAGACCTTCGGCGTCTGCCCCTTGGCCGCCTTGCCTTCGCCGACCTCCTCGATGGTCAGGCCCGATTTCACCGATTTCGGTTCTTCTTCGAGGATATCCTCGCCGGGACGGGCGGCGGCATCGTCGGATTTGATCAGCAGCCAGTTGTCGCGCTTCTCGCCGGGGCGGGGCCTCAGCCTGACCAGATGCCAGCGGCCGTTGAGCTTGTGGCCCTCGAGCTCGAAGTCGATATGGCCCTTCTTCATGCCCTGGGCGGGATCGCCATCGGGCACCCATCTGCCTTCGTCCCAGACCAGGACCGAGCCGCCGCCATACTGGCCTTTCGGAATGGTGCCTTCGAAGGAGGCGTAGTCGATCGGGTGATCCTCGACATGCACGGCAAGCCGCTTCTCATGCGGGTCGAGGCTCGGGCCGCGCGTCACCGCCCAGCTCCACAGCACGCCGTCATGCTCCAGACGGAAATCGTAATGAAGCCGCGTCGCGGCATGCTTCTGGACGACGAAGATGCCGCCGCCCTGCTTGCCGCGCTTCACCTTGCCGGCCGGCTCGGCGGTCTTCTTGAAATCGCGCTTGGCTTGATATTGTTCGAGGCTCGCCATTGCGGGCTCCTATGCGGACTTGCGCTTCGGCGCGGCCTTGGCCTTCGCTCGTTTGGCCGGCGCTTTGGACGATGCCTTGTCGGTTTTGCCGTCGTCGGCGTTGAGGCTCTTCTTCAGCGCGTCGAACAGGTTAACGACATTGGACGGTTTCGGCGATGCCTTGGCCTTCGGCGCCTTTCTCCCGGCCTTCCTGGAGCGAACCAGCTCGAGCAGCGATTCCTCATAGCGATCCCTGAATTTGGCTGGGTCGAACTTCGCCTTCTTCTTGTCGATGATAGTCTCGGCCAGCCCGACCATCTCGCCGTCCAGCTTCGCGGACTGGATGTCGGCGAAGATCTGGGATGCTTCGCGCACCGTGTCGCCGTAGCGCAGCGTCGTCAGCAGCATGCCTTTGCCGAACGGCTCGATCATCGCCGGGCGCTCGCGCTGGTAAAGCACGATGCGGGCGAGGCCGGCCATTTTCTTCTCGGCCAACGCATCGCGAATGACGGCGAAGGCCTCCTGCGAGACCTTGTCGGCGGGCGAGACATAATAGGGCGTGTCGAGATAAACTTGGTCGATCGAAGCCTTGTCGACGAAACCGTCGAGATCGAGCGTGTGCGAGGATTCGATCTGGACCGCCTCGATATCTTCGTCCTCGATGCGGATGAATTCGTCCTTACCAACCTCGAAACCCCTGACCTCCTCATCCTCTTCCAGCGGCTTGCCGCTTTTCTGGTCGACATAGACGCGCCGGACCCTGTTGCCGGTCTTTCGGTTGAGGATGTGGAAGGACACCTTTTCGGCGTGGGTGACGACGTTGCTCAGCTGGATGGCGCAGGTGACCAGTGAAAGCTTGAGATAACCGCTCCAGGCGGGGCGCGGCGCCATGACGAACACTCCTTGCAACATCGGGGCAACATCGGACAAACCGAAACGGCCGGAACGCCGCTTCGGTTCCCCCGGGGACGGGAAGGCCGACGCCATGCGCCGGCCTTATCGTCAGGCTATTCGGCCGCCTGCAGGTTGATCTTGCTTTCGGCGATCTCGGTGAGCTTGCGGTCGGTCGCCTCTTCTTCCTTGAGGTTCTTGGCCAGAACATTGGCGCAATCGCTGCGGCCGAGCTGCTTGGCCCAGGCGATCAGCGTGCCGTAGCGCGTTATCTCATAGTGCTCGACGGCCTGTGCGGAGGCGATCAGCGCCGCATCGAGGACTTCCTTGTCGTCGACATCGCCGCTCACCTCGTCGGCCTCCGCGAGGATGCCGTCGATGGCCGGGCAGTTGACGGTCTTGGCCTTGACGCCATGCAGCTCGAACACCTGCTCGACCCGCTCGATGTGACCCTTGGTCTGCGTGAGGTGCTTCTCGAAGCCGGCCTTCAATTGCGGATCGGTCGCCTTATCGATCATCTTCGGCAGCGATTTCTCGATCTGCTTCTCGGCATAATAGATGTCGCGCAGCGTGTGGATGAAGAGATCGTCCAGCGTCTTGATGTCCTTCGAAAAGAAGCCCATGGCGGTTGCCTTTCCATGTTTCGCGTTGTCGGGAAGTTGCCCGGCGGACAGCCGTCAACATGGCCGGGTTCATCCCGGCCCTTGCGGGATCAACGTCGTCTTGCGGGACAGGTTCCTACTCGCCGGGTCGCGCGAATTTAAATTTCCTGCCGTCGGACGAAGGTGAAACGGAAGCGCGGCCAAGCGACATCAGAACGAAACATATGTGATGCAAAAGTCACACGGCGCGGAAAGGCGACGAAAGGCACCGAAACACCGCGAATCAGCCGCAATCCGGCCACGATGCAACGAGTTTCGGACCAGAAATTAACATCACGTTCACCGACTATTCACGCCTCGACGCTATGCTCTCGAACAATTCGGACGGGACATCCGAAAGCGGGACAGGGACAGTAAAAATGAACTTCTGGAACCACATTGCAGGCTACGCCGCCGCCATCCGCGAATTCGTCGCGCCGACCTATCGGCCGGAGCGCTATTACATGCGCGGCCCGGGGCCGGCCTGCGCACGTCGCGGCAACTCGCTGGGCGTCAGCGCGAACTGATCATGACCCACGAACGCGCCCACCACAGCCGCATCTGCCGGCCGGCCGCCGACCAGCGCGCCACCACCTATCGCGTCGAGCGCCTTGTGCTCGCCGCCAACTGGCGTGCGACAACGCCGCGACTTTGACGCCGCCGCCGGCTGGCTTAGTGTCTCCCCTAAAGCGCATCGCGATCTTTCAGATTCGCTCCGCGCTTTAGCTTCTTGATTTACGCATGTCTTTATCCCGAAACCGGTTCCCACTTTCGGGAGACATGCTTTAGTTTGACGCAATTCCGGACGGAAAACCGCTCACACTTTTCCTGGAATTGCTTTGGGGACACAAGCAGCCGGGGCCTCCATGACCGACCTGCCCGAACCGAACAGTCCCGCCTCTCCTAGCCAGGCCTATGACACACGCTATCCGCTGATCGTCTTCGACGGCGTCTGCGTGTTCTGCTCGGGCTTTGTCCAGCTTATCCTCAAGCTCGACCGGGAAAAACGCTTCCGCTTCGCCACGGCGCAGTCGCCGCTCGGCGAGGCGCTGTTTCGCCGGCACGGCCTGCCGACCGACGACTACGACAGCAACCTCGCCATCATCGACGGCGCCCCCTTCACCAAGCTCGACAGTTTCGTCGCGGTCATGGCCGCGCTCGGCTGGCCTTGGCGCGCCGCGAAGGCGCTGCTCATCCTGCCGCGACCGCTGCGCGACTGGCTCTATGACCGCGTTGCCAGGAACCGCTACGCGCTGTTCGGCCGCAAGGACAGTTGCGAGATTCCTTCGGCTGAGTTGCGGGAACGGCTGATCGGCTAAAGCGCGTCGCGATCTTTCAGATTCGCTCCATGCGCTTTAGGTTTTTGATTTTACGCGTGTCTTTATCCCGAAACCGGTTCCCACTTTCGGCAGACATCCTTTAAGATCGCGGGTGGCTGGGCTGATCGTGCGCTATCGCGGCTGGCTCGAGCCGGCGCATGGTTCGAGCACGATGGGTTCGCCGGCCGCCCCGCCCAGCTCCCGGCAACCCATGACCGTGCACAGCGTCCAGCCTTCCCCGGTGGCGCCGGACGCCGAGAGCACCAGACGCGGCTGGAGCCCGATCCGTGGCTGGTAGACCCACCAGCCTTCCCGCAGCACCGAGCCCTCGGGCGGCTCCATGCCGGCGCCGGAGCCTTTGACCCGCGCCTCGACGACCTGCAGCCCGGCGGGCGACACTTTCCAATCCTCCTGCCAGCGCGTGCGTTCCACCGAATGCGTCCAGGACAGGGTGAAGGCGGCGGCGGCGAGCGTCACCGTCTTGCCGGCGGTGAGGATGCATAGGCTCATGCGGCGCCGGCCATGGACAGCCGGCGCGCGCGCCAGCAATGCCAGCCGATCCACGCCAGGGCGAGCGCCCAGCCGGTCTCATCGGTGAGCGGCAGCGCGACCACCAGGAGCAGGCCGGCTGCGAAAGCGACGAGACGCTCCCACAAGGCCATGCGCCGGGCGAGGAAGCCGACGGCAGCGGCGCCCCACAGCACAATGCCCATACAGGCCTTGGCGACGATGTAAGCGACCTCGACGGGATAGCCGAACGAGGCCGCGATCGGGCCGGCGTCCTGCAGCATGAGGGCCGGCGTGTAGACGGCCATGAACGGCACGACGAAGCCGGCAATGGCGAGCTTTGTCGCCTGGATGCCGATCTTCAATCCGCTTTCCTTGGCCATCGGCGCGGCGGCGAAGGCGGCGAGCGCCACCGGCGGCGTCAGGTCCGCCATGATGCCGAAATAGAAGACGAACATGTGGCTGACCACCAGCGGCACGCCGAGCGACAGCAGCGCCGGACCGGCAAGGGAGGAGGTGATGATGTAGTTGGGGATCGTCGGAATGCCCATGCCGAGCACCAGGCAGGTGAGCATGGTCAACACCAGCGACAGGAACAGATTGTTCTCGCCGATGGAGATGATCCAGCCGATGAAGGTGGAGGCGATGCCGGTGAGCGTCAGCGTGCCGATGACGATGCCGACGATAGCGCAGGCGATACCGACGGGCAGCGCGTTCTTGGCCCCTTCGGCAAGCGAATCGACGCAGATGCGCAGCGTCTCGCGCCCACCCTTGAAGGCGAGGCAGGCAATGACGAGCGCCGCGATGACGAGGCTGAGCACATTGACACCGAAGCGCATGAAGGACGCGGCGGCAAGCCCGAGGGCCAGCCAGAAGACGACGCGGAAGGCGAGCGGTCCGATCAACGCCGCCAGCGGTGTGCCGAGTATGAGCACGACGGTCAGCGCGAGGCCCATCGTGCCGGCGAAGATCGGCGTGTAGCCGGCAAAGAGCAGATAGACCAGCACGGCGAGCGGCAGCACGAGCGGCCAGTGCTTTCGCACCGCCTCCCAGGGATTGGGCAACTCGGCCTTGGCCATGCCATGCAGCCCGGCCTTGCCGGCCTCCAGATGCACCTGCCAGAAACAGGCGCCGAAATAGAGCAGCGCCGGGATGACCGCCGCCTTGACGACCTCGGCATAAGGGATGTTCAGCGTCTCGGCCATGATGAAGGCGACGGCCCCCATGACGGGCGGCATGATCTGGCCGCCCATCGAGGAGGTCGCCTCGACCGCGCCGGCAAAGGCCGAGCGGAAGCCGAAGCGCTTCATCAGCGGAATGGTGAACTGGCCGCTGGCGACGACATTGGCGACGCCCGAACCGGAGATGGTGCCCATCAGCGCGGAGGAGAGCACGCAGACCTGCGCCGGGCCGCCGCGCCATGAGCCGACGAGGCCGAGCGCGAAATCGTTGAACAGCGCGATCATGCCGGCCCGCTCGAGGAAGGCGGCAAAGACGACGAAGATGAAGATATAGGCGGCCGACACATAGACCGGCGTGCCGTAAATGCCCTCGGTGCCGAAGGCGAAGGTGTCGACCAGCTGCGCGAAATCATAACCGCGATGGATGAAGGGCGGCGGCAGATGATTGCCGACGAAGCAGTAGGCGAGAAAGATGAAGGCGATGACCGCCAGCGGCAGGCCCATCAGCCGTCTAGCGGCCTCGAAGACCAGCGCCACCAGCAGCGTGCCGACGATGAGGTCCGGCGTGGTGAGGAAGCCGGAGCGGCGGATGAGGTCGGCATAGAAGACCCAGTTGTAGAGGCCCGTGGCGAAGCCCAGCACGCCGAGCGTCCAGAACGCGGCCTTCGCCGCCAGGCCGGTGGCACGCAAATTGGCGATCAGGGCGAAACCGAGCAGCAGCAGGAAGCCGACATGCATGGCCCGCACCACCTGGCTGGGCAGGCTGCCGTAAGCGGCGATGTAGATCTGAAAGACGGAGAAGGCGACGGCGATGGCAAAGGCGGCCTTGCCGGCGAGGCCGTCGCCGAAGCCCGGCGGCAGCCCTTCGACCTGTTCTTCGGCGGCCGGGGAAAGAACGGTCGGGGTCTCGGTCATTGGCGGGTTCCTGGCGGGCAATACCGTCTCCGTTGGGGGGAGGGAAACCGCGTATGGCGCTCCCCCTCGCCCAGCCTCCGCTTCGCTCGGCTGACACCTCCCCGGTGGGGAGAGGAGATTGTCGGCGTCGCTGCCAACCTCTTCTCCCCACCGGGGAGAAGGTGGCCGCGAAGCGGCCGGATAAGGGGGCTGGCGCTGCGCTATGCGATAGCCCTTCCTCGATGGTGAGGGCCTATTTCAGCAGGCCTTTTTCCTTGTAGTAGCGCTCAGCGCCGGGATGTAGCGCCACCGGCATGCCGTCCAGCGCCTTGGCCGGATCAATCGCCTTGGCGGCGGCATGAGCGGCGGTGAGCTGGTCGAGATGCTCGAACAAGAGCTTGGTCATCTGATAGGCGGTCTCGTCGGAGACGTCGGCGCGGGTGATCAGGAAGTTGCCCACCGCGGCGGTCGGGACGTCTTCTGCCTGGCCTTCATAGGTGCCTTTCGGGATGACCACGGAAAGATAGGGCGCCCCGATCTTGGCGACGTCCTCGGCCGGCACAGCAACGACGTTGATCGGCACGGAAGTTGCGAGATCGCGGATGGAGGCGACGCCGAGGCCGGCCGACTGCAGGGTGGCGTCGAGCTGGCGGTTCTTGATCAGCTCGACCGACTCGGCGAAGGGCAGGTATTCGACGCGTCCGAGATCCTCGTATTTCAGACCGGCGGCGGCGAAGATGGCGCGCGCGTTGAGCTCGGTGCCGGAGGCGGGCGCGCCCACCGACAGGCTCTTGCCCTTGAGGTCGGCGAGCGTCTTGATGCCTGAGTCCTGGCTGGCGACGATCTGGATGTAGTTGGGATAGATCGCGGCGATGCCGCGCAGTTTGTCGAGCTTGCCCGGGAAGCCGGCCTCGGTGTTGCCCTCGGCGGCCATCTTGACCGAATCGCCGAGCGCAAAGGCGATCTCGCCCTTGCCCTGCTGCAGGAGGTTGAGGTTCTCGACCGAAGCCTTGGTCGCCTGAACCTGCGTGCGCGAGCCCTCGATGCCCTTGCCGTAGATTTCGGACAGCGCCACGCCGAGCGGATAATAGACGCCCGACGTGCCGCCGGTGAGCACATTGATGAACTCCTGCGCTCCGGCCGACACGATGCCGAGACCGAGCGACAGCGCCAAGGCGCCGGCGGCCACAAATTTCGTCCTGAAATCGAGCATGGGTTTCTCCTCCTGAAACGGTCGCGTCGCCTCCCCGGCGCGAAGCTCGTGAGTTTAGACGGGAGGAGCCAAATGCCAACCCGCTATTCAACGCTTTCTGTTTGATCATGATCCTTTCCAAAAACCGGGGTCCACTTTTGGGATCATCATCTGGACGAACGGTTGAGTGGCGGCGAAAAAGCGCCGGCTTGCGCTCTGCTGCTTTGGGGACGAAAGATTTTCCCGGCGCCTGTCGAAATCGGTCGATGCCACCCGACATAGGTCGGCACGCAACGACGCGGCCTTCAAGAAACGGGAGAAGACCATGCGATACATGCTTTTGATCTACAATGACGAAGCCGCGATGGCGAATGCTCCAAAGGAGCAGACCCAGCAGGTGCTCGCGGCCTATGGCGCCTACACCGAAGCGCTGAAGAAATCCGGGGCGTATATCGCCGGCGAGCGGCTGCGCCCGACCCAGGCGGCCACCTCGGTGCGGCTCGCCGGAGGCAAGACCAATGTGCTCGACGGCCCCTATGCCGACACCAAGGAGCAATTGGCAGGCTTCTACATGATCGAGGCGGCCGACATCGACACCGCCATCGAGTGGGGCGCGCGCTGTCCCGCGTCCTCCACCGGCACGGTCGAGGTGCGGCCGATCTGGGAAATGGCAGAGTACGTCGCCGCCGCGGAGTGAGCCGCGATGGACGATCGCTCGGAGATCGCGCGGGCGGCGGCGGAAGCGGCCGCCCGGCGCAGCTACGGCAAGCTGGTCGCCTGGCTGGCGGCGCGCACGCGCGACGTCGCCGGCGCCGAGGACGCTCTGGCCGATGCCTTCGCCGCGGCGCTGGAGCGCTGGCCCAGGACCGGCGTGCCGGAGCAGCCGGAAGCCTGGCTGCTCGCGGTGGCGCGCCGGCGCGACGTCGACGCCGTGCGACGGCGGCTGACCGGCGAGGCGGCGCGCGATCATCTGCAGCTGATTGCGGAGGAGATGGAGGCGCGCATGAGCGGCGAGGAGCTGCCCGACGACCGGCTGCGGCTGATGTTCGCCTGTGCCCATCCGGCGATCGAAGCCAGCGTGCGTGCGCCGCTGACCCTGCAGACGATCCTCGGCTTCGACGCCGCGACGATCGCCTCGGCTTTCCTGGTCTCGCCGGCGACGATGGGCCAGCGGCTGGTGCGGGCCAAGGCGCGCATCCGCGAGACCGGGATCCCGTTCCGCGTGCCGGAACAGGCGGAGCTCGGCGAGCGGCTCGGCGCCGTGCTGGAGGCGATCTACGCCACCTTCGCCGAAGGCTGGTCGGATCCGACCGGCACCGACAGCCGCCGGCGCAACCTCGCCGGCGAAGGCATCTGGCTTGGACGGCTGGTCGCCTCGCTGATGCCGGACGAGCCGGAGGCGCTGGGACTGCTGGCGCTGATGCTGTTCGCCGAGGCGCGCCGCTCGGCAAGGCGCGGCCCGGATGGAGACTTCGTGCCTTTGGCCGAACAGGATATCGCGCTCTGGGACGACAGCCTGATCGACGAGGCGGAGGCCTTGCTGGCGGGCGCCGCGCAAAGGGGCATCATCGGCCGCTACCAGCTCGAGGCCGCGGTGCAGTCCGCCCACACGGCGCGCCGGCGCGGCAGCGGCACGGACTGGGCGGCCATCCGCCAGCTTTACGACGCGCTGCTTTCCGTCGCCGGCTCACCGGTGGTGGCGATCAACCGCGCGGTGGCCATCGCCGAAACCGAGGGTGCAACAGCCGGGCTGGCGGCGCTCTATGTGCTGGGCGAGGACAAGCGGCTGCAGGACTACCAGCCCTATTGGGCCGCGCGCGCCGGGCTGCTGGCCAGGCTTGGCAATACGAAGCAGGCGGCGCAGGCCTACGACCAGGCGATCGGCCTCGAGCGCGACCCGGCGCTGCGCCGCTTCCTGCAGGGCGAGAAGGCGAAGCTTGTGGGGAAGTAGAGCCGGTTGCTGCTTGTCGTCTGGCCCGCTGGGGGCGTCCCAGCCTCGTCATTCCAGGGCGGAGCAAGGAGCGAAGCGACGCGCGCAGACCCTGGAATCCATGCCGTTACCTCGGCCGCAGGATGCAAACGGAGCAGAATTCTACACCGTTGCGGCGCGTCGAAGTCACGGAATGGATCCTCGGCTCTGCGCGCGTCGCTTCGCTCCTTGCTCCGCCCGTGGATGACGAGGTTGGGAGGCTTCAGCCAATCCCAAGCCGAAGCCACTTCCTAGGTATGTGCGCGCCTAAGCCCCCAGCCCGTCGAACAGGATGGTCGAGAGATAGCGCTCGGCGAAGGAAGGGATGACGACGACGAGGTTCTTGCCCTTGTTCTCCGGCCGCGAGCCAACGACGATGGCCGCCTGGAGTGCCGCGCCCGACGAGATGCCGACCGGCACGCCTTCGAGGCGCGCGACCAGGCGGGCATTGGCGACCGAATCCTCGTTCGACACCCTGACGATCTCGTCATAGACGGACGTGTCGAGGATCTTCGGCGCAAAGCCCGCGCCGATGCCCTGGATCTTGTGCGGGCCGGGCTGGCCGCCGGACAGAACCGGGGAGGCCTCCGGCTCGACCGCCACGATATGCACCGAAGGCTTGCGCTTCTTCAGCACCTGGCCGACGCCGGTGATGGTGCCGCCGGTGCCGATGCCGGCGACGAAGATATCGACCTCGCCATTGGTGTCGTTCCAGATCTCCTCGGCCGTGGTGCGGCGGTGGATCTCGGGATTGGCCGGGTTCTCGAATTGCTGCGGGATGATGGCGTTGGGCAGCGTGGCGGCAAGCTCGTCGGCCTTGGCGATGGCGCCCTTCATGCCTTTCGGGCCCTCGGTCAGCACCAGCTCGGCGCCGAGCAGCGCCAGCATCTTGCGGCGCTCGACCGACATCGTCTCCGGCATGGTGAGGATCAGCTTGTAGCCCTTGGCGGCGGCGGCGAAGGCGAGCGCGATGCCGGTGTTGCCGGAGGTCGGCTCGATCAGCGTGGTCTTGCCGGGCGTAATCTTGCCCGCTTCCTCCAGCGCCTCGATCATGGCGACGCCGATGCGGTCCTTGACCGAGGCGATCGGGTTGAAGAATTCGAGCTTGGCCATCAGGTTGGCAACGATGCCCTTCTCCCTGGCGAACTTGTCCAGCATGACCAGCGGCGTGTCGCCAATCGTCTCCGTGATCGAATTGAAGACGCGGCCGCGGCCGGGCACGCGCGCGGAGGTGACGGGCTTGTTCATTTGGTTCGCTCCCAGGGCAATGGCATAGGCAAAACAGAATAGGGCTTTCAGCCGCGCAAGATAGGCCGGCCACCTAAAATATCCGAGTGGGGCGGTTGCTGAAAAGCGCGCCGCAGCGGAAATGCATTTTCCGCTGCAGTGGGTTTCAGGAATGGTTTGGCTGAAATCCGGGAGCGGCTGACATCCGGAGCCTATTGTCGGGCCGCGATGGCGGCCGCCGCGCCCATCATGAAGCCGGCGGCGGTGCGGTTCAGCACCTTCAGCGCGCGCGGCGATTTCAGGAACCAGCGCGCCTTGGCGGCCAAAGCCAGATAAGGCACCAGCACCACGAACAGCACCGCCACGGTGAGTGCCGCGAGGATGGCGTAGTCGGCGAGCGTGATCGTCTTCAGGTCGACGATGGTCGGCGTGATGGCGAGATAGAAGATCATCGTCTTGGGATTGCCCAGCGTCACCGTCAGCCCGGCGATGAAGCTCGACAGCAGCCCGCCCTTGGCCTTACGCGCCTCGACGGTCTCGGGCGTGATACCGCTGGTCCAGAAGCGCCAAGCAAGGAAGGCGAGATAGGCGACGCCGGCCCATTTGATGGCGAGGAAGACCATGCCGAAGGTCTGGGCGACGAAGGCCAGCCCAAGCACCACGGCGGTGAGATAGGTGAGGTCGCCGAGCATCAGGCCGAACGACATGGCGAGCGAGGAGCGGAAGCCGGAGCCGAGCGCGCGGGCGACAAGCGCCGTGACGCCGGGACCTGGAATGGCGGCGGCGACGCCGAGGGCTGCGCTGTAAGCGAGGAATCCGGTGAGTGTCATGGTTTTGGCACCTGGCGTATAATTTCCCGAAAGCTCGATGAGGGGCGGGTTTTTATCATGGCGCCCGGTCACTGGTAATTCCCTCGCGACGGGATTTGTTGCGCCAGCGGCATCAGGAGCTGGTTTCCGCAGCAAGAAGAATTTTGACCGGTCGACTATGTCTGCGTTGGTGAGGTGGCATGCTTTGGCGATTGGCCGAGACGCCTATCGCGGTCGTCATCCACGGGCGGAGCAAGGAGCGAAGCGACGCGCGCAGACCCGAGGATCCATGCCGTGACTTCGACGCGCCGCAAGGGTGCAGAATTCTGCTCCGCTGCATTCCACGGCCGAGGTAACGGCATGGATTCCAGGGTCTGCGCGCGTCGCTTCGCTCCTTGCTCCGCCCTGGAATGACGACGTTGGGAAGGCTTACGCCAATCGCCAGCGTCTGCGCGATATCGCAAAATGGGAGGTAAAATTTGCCCGCAACAAGCGGCAGCCTTCCAAAACCCTCTGCCGAGAAGCTACCCACCATACTTCACACGCCAGATCGTACCGTTGCCGTCCTCGGTGAGGATCAGCGCACCGTCCTTGGCGACAGCGACGCCGACCGGGCGGCCCCAGACCGCGTCGTCGGATATGACGAAGCCGGTGGCGAAGTCGTCATATTCGCCGGTCGGCTTGCCGTCCTTGAACCGCAGCCGCACCACCTTGTAGCCGGTGCGGACATTGCGGTTCCACGAGCCGTGCAGGGTGACGAAGGCGTCGCCCTTGTAGCCAGCCGGGAAGTTGCCGCCATCGTAGAAGGCGATGTTGAGCGGCGCCGAATGCGCCTGGATCAGCACGTCCGGCATCGTGACCTTGCCGGCGAGATCGGGCCGCGCGCCCTCGTGGCGCGGGTCCTCATTGCTGCCGATATAATACCAGGGCCAGCCGTAGAAGGCGCCTTCCTTCACGGCGGTCGCATACTCGAAAGGGACATTGTCGCCAAGCTCGTCGCGCTCGTTGACGACGCACCAGAGCGCGCCGGTCGCCGGCTGCACGGTCATGCCGGAGCAGTTGCGCAGGCCGGTGGCGACGGTGCGGCGGTTGCTGCCGTCGGGGTCGAAGGCGAGCACATCGGCGCGGCCCTGTTCCGGGCCCCAGGCCTCGCCCAGCGGCTGCGATTTCGCCCGCGCCTCGACACCGCCCTTCGGCTTCGCCCCCATATCCTCGGCGATGTTGGAGCCGGAGCCGACCGACAGATAGAGCGTCTTGCCGTCTCCCGAGAAGGCGATGTCGCGCGTCCAGTGATGGTTGGCCGGGATTTTCGCGACGATGGTTTCCGGCTTGGCGGACGCTTCGAGGTCGCCGTCGCGATAGGGGAAGCGCACGACGCTGTTGCTGTTGGCCACATAGACCCATTGCGGCTTGTCGCCCGGCGGATAGAAGGCGATGCCGTAGGGCCGCGTCAGGTCCTTGGCGAAGACCGCTGTCTCGGCAGGCTTCGCGCTGCCTTGCGCCAGGCGATAGACGCGGACCTGGTTTGCCCGGCTGTCGGCGACGAAGAGGTCGCCGTTCGGCGCCACGCGGACCACGCGTGGACTGTCGATACCCGACGCGACCAGCTCGGCGGAAAAGCCCGGCGGAAGCTGTGGCTTCGCGCCCTCCGGGCGATCGGTGACCCCGCCGCCATTGGCGGCGGACTCCGTCACATCGGGTTTCGGCATGTCGTGAGGCTTCAGCAGCCGGCGCACGCCTGGACGATCGGCCTTCCAGTCGCCGAAGGCCTTTTCGCCGCTGAGCAAGGGAGCCTGCTGCGCAAAGGCACCGGTGGCGAGAATCAAGGCAATGCCCGCAAGGCTGGCGATCCGTATCATGCTGTTCTCCGTCGTCTGCCAATACGCCTCGCTCGGTCAGGCGCTCCGAGCAGGACATATTGGGCAAACGACCGAAAAGAGAAGCTTGCGCACGCGGATTTGACGGAGCGCCGGAACTTAGGTCTCCTCGGCATCCAGGTCGTCGTCGAGGCGCTTTTCCAACTCGACGAGATCGGCCGGCAAGGGCAGGCCCATGGCGCGGAGCTCCCGCAATTTCTCGCGCAGCTGCTCCTGGATCTCGTGGTCGTCCTCGGGCTGGTTGATCATTTCCTGAAGCAGGAGGTCGATCTGGGCCTTGATAGCTTCCAACGCCATTTTTTTCTCCCTCTGCAGCTGCCGCGACCCTAGGTGTGGCGAGATTCAGGTCAGGCCAAATCGAGAACGGTGGCTTCCGAGAACCGGAGCGGAGCGTACTTAAAGTACGTGAGCACCGGAAGCGCAGGAAGCCGTCATTCGCAGGCCGGCCTTACCTGAATATCGATACACCTAGCGGAGCATGCGCGAAATCAGTTGTGCCGTATAGTCGACCATCGGCACGATGCGGGCGTAATTCAGCCGCGTCGGCCCGATGACGCCAAGCGCGCCGATGACGCGGGCGTCCTTGTCGCGATAGGGCGCGACGACCAGCGACGAGCCGGACAGCGAGAACAGCTTGTTCTCCGAACCGATGAAGATGCGCACGCCCGGCCCTTCCTCGGCGAGGTCTAGCAGCTGCAGCAGCCCGTCCTGCGTCTCCAGGTCCTCGAACAGATGGCGCAGCAGTTCGAGGTCGGCCTGGGCGGTGACGTTTTCCAGCAGGTTGGCGCGGCCGCGCACAATGAGACGCGCCGGCAGGCCGCTTTCGGCGCCGGCCCAGACTGCCAGGCCCTTCTCGACCAGATCCTGCGACAGCGTGTCGAGGGCCGATTTGGTTTCGTCCTTGATGCGGGCGATCTCGGCGCGCGCCTCGGCAAGCGTGCGGCCCCGGATATGGGCGTTAAGGAAATTGGACGCCTCGTGCAGCTGCGACACGGTGGTGCCGGCGGGCAGGTCCACGACGCGGTTCTCGACGTCGCCGTTCTGCGACACCAGCACGGCAAGCGCCTTGCTGGGCTCGAGCTGGATGAATTCGATGTGCTTCAGCGCCACCTCGTTCTTGGAGGCGAGCACGAGGCCGGCGCCGCGCGACATGCCGGACAGCATCTGGCTGGCCTCGGTCAGCATATGCTCCAGCGTCGCGCCGGAACCCGAGGCGCGCACCTGCGCCTCGATGATGCGGCGCTCGTCGTCGGAAAGATCGCCGAGCTCCATGAAGGCATCGACGAAGAAGCGCAGGCCGGTCTGGGTCGGCAGGCGGCCGGCGGAAACATGCGGCGCGTAGATCAGCCCCAGATGCTCGAGGTCGCTCATCACGTTGCGGATGGTGGCCGGCGACAGCGAGGAGGGCAGGATGCGCGACAGGCTGCGCGAACCGACCGGCTCGCCGTCGCGCAGATAGGAATCGACAATCCGCCGAAAAATATCGCGCGAGCGCATGTCGAGTGACTGAAGCACCGGCGACTGAAGCCCGGGTGACTGCGACGTCGGATCGACTGGTCTGTTCATTCCGGCGAGAAACCTCCTACCGGAAAGATATAGACTCCCGGTCGGCCCGCGCAACCCGCCCTGGCTCGCGCCCCCTTTTCCTTTGCGCGGGAGGCTGCATGCGTCTACAAGCCGCCAACGAATCCGGGAAAGAACAGAAAGAGCCTCGATGCGCCCCTCCAAACGCCAAGCCGACGAAATGCGCGCCATCTCCTTCGAGCGCGGCGTCTCCAAGCATGCCGAAGGCTCGTGCCTGGTGAAGTTCGGCGACACGCATGTCTTGTGTACCGCGAGCCTTGAGGAAAAAGTGCCGGCCTGGATGCGCAATTCCGGCAAGGGCTGGGTGACGGCAGAATACGGCATGCTGCCGCGCTCGACCGGCGAGCGCATGCGGCGCGAGGCCTCCGCCGGCAAGCAGGGCGGCCGCACGCTGGAGATCCAGCGGCTGATCGGCCGGAGCTTGCGCGCCGTGGTCGACCTGCAGGCGTTGGGCGAACAGCAGATCACCGTCGACTGCGACGTGATCCAGGCCGATGGCGGCACCCGCACCGCCTCGATCACCGGTGGCTGGGTGGCGCTCTACGACTGCCTGCGCTGGATGGAAGCGCGCCAGATGGTCAGCGTCGCCAAGGTGCTGAAGGACCATGTCGCGGCGATCTCCTGCGGCATCCATGACGGCCAGCCGGTCATCGATCTCGATTATCTCGAGGATTCCTCGGCCGGCACCGACGCCAATTTCGTCATGACCGGCAAGGGCGGCATCGTCGAGATCCAGGGCACGGCCGAAGGCGAGCCTTTCTCCGAGGAGCAGTTCGCGGCGCTGATGGGGCTGGCCAAGAAAGGCATTTCACGGCTGGTGAGCCTTCAGCAGATGGCGGTGGCGTAGTTTTGAAATGCCGAGCCTAGGCCCCCCTCTCTGGCCTGCCGGCCATCTCCCCCTCAAGGGGGGAGATTGGATTTCGCCGCGGCTTTCGCCAATCACCGGCGTTGCAGAATGGGTGCCTACGACAAAGCTGCCAATCTCCCCCCTTGAGGGGGAGATGCCCGGCAGGGCAGAGAGGGGGGCCTCGTGATACCCTCCGCAATCCTCGAATCCGCCCTCTACGTCACGGACCTGCACGCGGCCGAAGCCTTCTACCGCGACATCATCGGCCTCGAAGCGCTGGGCAAGGTCGAGGGCCGCCACGTCTTCTTTCGCTGCGGCGACGGCGTGCTGCTTCTGTTCAACGCGGAGGCGACGAAGATACCGCCGGCGCCCGACGCCAGGCTGAAAGTGCCGCCGCATGGCACGGCCGGCGAGGGGCATCTCTGCTTTGCGGCTACCGCCGACGAAATCGCCGCATGGCGCAAGCGTCTCGCCGCGAACAACATCGCCATCGAAAGCGATTTCGAATGGCCGCAGGGCGGACACTCGATCTATATCCGCGACCCTTCGGGCAATTCGATCGAGTTCGCCGAGCCAAGGATCTGGGGTTTCTGATGCATTCCCAACCATTTCATTCCCTCAACGGAAAGAAGATCGTCGTCGCCAGCCACAATGCCGGCAAGCTGCGCGAATTTGCCGATCTGATGGCGCCGTTCGGCTTCGAGGCGAAATCGGCCAAGGAATACGGCCTGCCCGAGCCGGACGAGACCGGCACGACCTTCGAAGAGAACGCCTATATCAAGGCGTTCGCCGCCGCCAAGGCCACCGGCCTGCCGGCCCTGTCGGACGATTCCGGGCTCTGCGTCGACGCGCTCGACGGCGCGCCCGGCGTCTATACCGCCAACTGGGCCGAGAAGCCGGATGGCACCCGCGATTTCGGCATGGCCATGCAGAAGACGGAAACGGCGCTGCAGGAAGCCGGCGCGACCGAGCCTTCGCAGCGCACCGGCCGGTTTGTCGCCGTCATCTGCCTGGCATTTCCGGACGGCGAGGCGGAATATTATCGCGGCGAGGCCGAGGGCACGCTGGTATGGCCGCCGCGCGGCGCGCTCGGCTTCGGCTACGATCCGGTGTTTCTGCCCAATGGCTTCGACAAGACTTTTGGCGAGATGAGCGCCGAGGAAAAACATGGCTGGAAGCCCGGCCAGGCGACGGCGCTTTCGCACCGCGCCCGCGCCTTCCAGAAATTCGCCGAAGCGCGATTGGATTTGGCCAGATTGGATCTGGCGCGATCAGGACCCGCATGAGCGCAGTGACCATACCGCTCGACCGCAGCCCCGGCTTCGGCGTCTATATCCACTGGCCGTTCTGCGCGGCCAAGTGCCCCTATTGCGACTTCAACAGCCATGTCCGCCACCAGCCGGTCGACCAGGAGCGCTTCGCCCGCGCCTTCGAGACGGAGCTCAAAACCATGCGCGCCCGCACCGGGCCGCGCGAGGTGACCAGCATCTTCCTCGGCGGCGGCACGCCGTCGCTGATGAAGCCGGAAACGGTGGGCGCGGTGCTGGAGGCGGTGGCGAGGAACTGGTCGGTGCCGGCCGGCATCGAGGTGACGCTGGAGGCCAACCCGTCCTCGGTCGAGGCCGAGCGTTTCCGCGGCTACCGCGCCGCCGGCGTCAACCGCGTCTCGCTCGGCGTGCAGGCGCTGAACGACAAGGACCTGCGCTTCCTCGGCCGGCTGCACAATGTCGAGGAGGCACTGCACGCCATCGCGCTGGCGCGGGACATATTTCCCCGTCTCTCCTTCGACCTGATCTATGTCCGGCCCGGTCAGACGCCGGAGGCGTGGGGCGCGGAGCTGGAGCAGGCGATCGGCTACGCGGTCGACCATCTGTCGCTCTACCAGCTGACCATCGAGGAGGGCACGCCCTTCCACGCGCTTTACGCGGCGAAGAAATTCACGCTGCCTGACAACGACCATGCCGCCGATCTCTATGCGCTGACGCAGGAGGTGACGGCGACGCATGGGCTGCCGGCCTATGAGATTTCCAACCACGCCCGGCCGGGCGCCGAAAGCCGGCACAACCTCACCTATTGGCGCTATGGCGAATATGTCGGCGTCGGCCCGGGCGCGCATGGCCGCTTCGTCGAGAACGGCCGCCGCACGGTGACGATAGCGGAAAGGATGCCGGAGACCTGGGCCAATCTGGTCGAGGCCAGGGGCGATGGCGTCACCGGCGGCGAGGTCCTGACCCGCGCGGAAGAGGCCGACGAGTTCCTGCTGATGGGCTTGCGGCTCGCCGAAGGCATCGACCTGCAGCGCTACGAGGCGCTGTCGGGGCGCGGCCTGTCGAGCGCGCGGCTCTCGGTGCTGCAGGAGGAAGGGCTGGTGGCGCCGGTCGGCAATGCAAGGCTGCGCGCCACGACAGCAGGGATGATCGTGCTGGATGCGGTGGTGGCGGATCTGGCGCGGTAGAGCAGCAGCCAACTTGTTTGTCCGTCTGCGCGATGATGTTAGGTATCTGGCTTGGCTAGCCGAATGCCATTTCCGTGCATCCAGTGGGACCTGCAATGAAGTTCCTGATCCATGAGACGCTGCGGACTTTAAACACGGATGACGTTTTTGAGTTTGGATTGACGGAGATTTCGAAATCCCGTGAGCATCCCGACCTCTACGAAGCAGTGACCGTGTTCATCAGAAACCAGAAGCCGAAGGAACACAAAACATCGGGCTTGAGCGAGTTTGACGTCGTGCGCAGCTTCATGACTTATGTTGGGATAAATTTAAGGGCAATCGCAAAAGACGAGTCGATAAAATTCGATTTGAACGGACTTACTCTGGATCAATACATACCACTTACGAAATCGATACGCGAGATCATGGACGAATAACGTCGACCTCCCCATTCATAGGAATATCTGCTCGCTTTGAAGAACATCCTCTTCGTCTGCAGCCAGAACCGGCTGCGCAGCCCGACCGCCGAGCAGGTGTTTTCCAGGCGCCGCGACATCGAGGTCGAATCGGCTGGGACCAATCACGACGCCGACAACCCGCTGACGCATGAGCTGGTCGCGTGGGCCGACATCATCTTCGTAATGGAAAAGGCGCATCGCGCCAAGCTGCAGAAGAAGTTCCGGGCCAGCCTGAAGGGTGCCAGGGTGATCTGCCTGGACATCCCGGACGATTACGACTTCATGGACCCGGAACTGGTGCGGCTGCTGGAGGCGAGGGTGCCTCGGTATCTCTGAAGGCTGCGGCGATCCCCAGCGCGGTCGTCATTCTCGGGCTTGACCCGAGAATCCATGCCGTGGCCTATGCGACGGGCACAGCGGAGCTGGTTCTGCACCGCAGGCGGAACGTCGATGTAACGGCATGGATTCCAGGG
>NZ_RZRX01000081.1:0-24326 GCF_003997405.1 Mesorhizobium sp. M2A.F.Ca.ET.042.01.1.1 | reverse complement strand
ACTCATCGTGAACGCTCGATTGGACGTAAATGCGGTTCGCGGAAACGCAGGTCTGGCCGGCATTGCGGAACTTCGCCTGGACCGCACCGTCAACAGCACCGTCAATGTCGGCATCATCGAAGATGATGAAAGGTGCATTGCCGCCGGTTTCAAGGCTGACCTTCTTGATCTGGTCAGAGCACTGACGCATCAGCAGCCGTCCGACCTCGTTCGAACCGGTAAAGCTGATCTTTGGAATTGGTGCAGAGTTCACGGCCCACGCGATCACCTTCGGACGCATAGATCAGGTTGACCACGCCATCGGGAAAGCCGGCCTGATGGCGAGAGCAAACATTGCACCTAGCCACGCCACGATAAGATCGAGCGCGGCTTCGTTGCGTGCGGGTCTGTGGTCAGTGGAGGGCGGAGGAAAAGCGCTCGGCGTGCTCGCCCTCGCGATACCACTGGTTCGCGCCGGCAAGCGCCAGTTTCTGAGGCAAATCGCCGAACAGCTGGTAGAGCCTTACTCTCAGGGCTTGGCATCTATGTCGCCTACGACCGCCACATGCAGCCCGTCGCGTGCGAAAGCGGCTTTGTGGAAGGCGCTTAGATCGGAGGGCGTTACGCTAGTCAGCCTCCCTTGGGCGGTCTCGAATACGGATGCGTGCGTAGATTCCGCGCCGCCAGGCCAGCTCGGCGATCGCATGAGGTTCGCGCTCATTGGCAATGATTTCGGAGAGAAGCTGGGCGCGTATGCGGTCGAAAAGTGCTGGTGTAGCCGGATGCGGGTCCCGCCGCCGAGAATGTCGGCCAGCAGTCGAGCGCCGCGGCCCCGCACCAGGGACCGCCCATGAATGACTCATGCGAGGCGTCTCAAGGCTGTCCGCGATCCAGCGCCAGATCTCCGCCTCGCCCGAGACGCGCAGAGCTGGCCGGTTGTGCAGGAGCCGTCGGCAATATCCGCCTTCCTCGTTCGGATGGGTAACGCTTGCGATACGGAGTCTTGACTTTGGCAGTCGCTCTGTGACATTACCTATATAAAGTTCGAAAGAAGGCGATATGGATCATGCATAGGTCACAGAGACCCGAATGAAGGCAACGTATAAACGCACCTATTCGCGCTACGCGATGGAAGCGCTTGGCCTTTTCGGTAAGACCATCCGGCTTGGCCGGATGCAGCACCGGTTAACCGCACAGGAGTTAGCCGAGAGAATCGGTGTTTCACGCAGCACCCTGCAGCGCATCGAGAAGGGCGATCCCAAAGTCGAAATCGGACTGATGTTCGAAGCTGCTGCCATTGTCGGTGTGAAGCTGTTCGATGCCGACGGCAATGGCATCACAGCCCTCACAGGCCGCATGGACGATCGCATCGCGCTGCTGCCGAAGCACGTCTACAAGGCCGGCAAGCAGATCGTCGATGAGTTCTAAGGTCCCCAAGTACGACGAAGCCTATGTCTGGGTCTGGCTGCCGGGCGAGACCGCGCCGGTTGTCGCCGGGCGGCTATATGCCCATGACGGACTCGTCAGCTTCAACTATGGCAGGAGCTTTCGTGAACTGGGAAGCGCGATCCCGCTTTATCTCCCGGAACTGCCCCTGAAGGCAGGCGAATTGCCTTTGCTTCCTGGCCTAACCATGCCGGGATGCATCCGCGATGCTGCCCCTGATGCCTGGGGACGACGGGTTATCCTAAACCGCAAATTCGGTGTGAAGGGCGATGAAATCGCGCGGCTCGATATTTCAGAACTGACGTTCTTGCTGGAATCAGGCTCGGACCGCATCGGCGCGCTCGATTTTCAGTTTTCGCCAATGCATTACGAGCCGCGCGCACTGGCCAATGCCACTCTCGAAGAGCTTGTCCAATCGGCGGAGCGGGTAGAGAAAGGTATTCCGCTCACCCCCGAATTAGATCAGGCGCTGCATCACGGCAGCTCGATCGGCGGCGCAAGGCCAAAGGCGCTGATCGAGGGTGACGCCGTCAAGCATGTCGCGAAATTTTCCTCGTCTGCCGACCTTTACAGCGTCGTCAAAGGAGAATTCATAGCCATGCGGCTTGCCGCCTTGTGCGGCATCAGAGCGGCATCCGTCTCGCTCGTTCGCGCCGCAGGCAACGACGTGTTGCTCGTCGAGCGATTCGACCGGATCAAGGTCACGGGCGGCTGGCAACGCAAATCCATGGTCTCAGCGCTGACGATGCTCGCGCTCGATGAGATGATGGCGCGTTACGCCAGCTACCAGGATTTGGCGGAGATCATTCGCCACCGATTCACCGCGCCGTCGGAAACTCTGCGCGAGTTGTTCAGCCGCATTGTCTTCAACATACTTTGCGGCAACACCGACGATCATGCCCGCAACCATGCGGCATTCTGGGACGGCGCTAAGCTCACCCTCACGCCTGCGTACGATATTTGTCCGCAGGCCCGCAGTGGCCAGGAGGCCAGCCAGGCCATGCTCATCAGCGGCAATAACCGCATGAGCCGGATAGCGTCCTGCCTTGAAGCGGCGCATCACTTCCTGCTCAGCGCGCCGGAAGCTCTTGCGATTGTTGAAGGCCAGCTCCGATGCATTGCGGAGAATTGGCCGCGTGTCAGCGAGGAAGCTACGCTATCCGGCACAGATCGCAATCTGTTCTGGGGCCGACAGTTCCTCAATCCCTACGCTTTTACGGCGCTGGAAGGAAGCGCCGACGTTCTCCGCGCTCTGGCTGACGAACTACGCAACAGTGTTCACGCCTGATCCGGCGCTGGATTTCGGACAAGCTCGGCAAGCGCAAGACGCCCACAATATCGACAACCCTTGCCGTGCCAGGACGAAGATTGAACAAACGGCTCTTCAACAGTGACAACGTGCACTGCGGAGAGATGTGGAGCTGACACCGCAAAAGCCCAAGACGCGCGACTTCCCGCGATACAACTCCACATAACTGAGCGTCTACAAGCGGTGCAGCCAGCCAAACATCCAGCCATCAAAGCGATGATCGTCTGATCTTTTGCCGATGACATCACGTCGGGGAAGCCTTGTTCGAGCGCTTGCCGCTTCATATCGATACCGGCCTGGGCGTAGCGCATCGTTAGTTCAGCCCGAGTGGCCTGGCCATCGACTGATGGTGGCGATGTCAACACCCGCCTTGACGAGGTGGATGGCCGTCGTGTCCCGCAAAGGGCGATGATGGATGCTTTTTTCCGCCATGGTGGTTCCTTCGCCCGCAGCCATGTGTGCGCAGCAAGTATGGAACACCGAACCGGGTGAGCAGTGTGGGGCGGTCGTTGCTTTGCTCGGCGGGACAGGGCGATACCAGACGAAGGTCACAATCGAAGATTCAGGATCCCTGAACTCGTGCATCCGTATTGAACATCAGCGAAAACAGAGCGTAATCCCGCTGTCCAGAAGGCGTGCGGCGGACGATACGCGCCAGGACGCTCTTGATTTCCGGGCTCATCGAGATATTCGACAGGTGCCACCCACGCGCCCTCTTGAAGGGAAGTGTCACCACCAGTTGCAGCGTATCCTAATATTCGGGGTGCTCCGAAATCAGGAACCGCGCAAAGGCATCCATCGCCGCCAGCCTTGCATTGCGGGTCGCAACTGCCACGCTCGACCTCAAGTGATGTGAGAAAGCTGCCCATCCTGTCGGTATTGATGTCGGAGACCGCTTCTTTCAAGAATATCTTCCCGCTCTCCCGCGGCATGAGCCCGTGGCATGCTTCGGCCCAATGCTGTGGATTGATGTTTCTTCATGCCACAACCTCGCTGACGAGACCGCCGAAAGCCCCTTCAAAGCGGTCGGTGGCGATCTCTCGCAGCTTTGGAAGGTAGTGCATTGATTTTTCGTGGAATGGGGACCCTGTTTAAAGGGTGATTTTCGTCCAAACGGGACCCTTTAACGATGGGGTCATCAAGATGCCTCCGGCTTGATCGGAGGCATTTGTGTTTTGGATGTTGGTTTTAGAGACGATTGCAAAGATACGTCGGCTGTCGCTGGTCCAGGGGAAGTCGATCAAGGCGATCTGCCGTGAGCTGAAGATCTCGCGCAAGGTGGTGCGCAAGGTCCTGCGTTCTGAGCAGACGGAGTTCCGCTACGAGCGCAAGCACCAGCCCTATCCCCGCATGGGAGCTCGGCGTGAGACGCGGGACCGGCTGCTGTCGGCGAATGCGGCCAAGCCGCAGCGGGAGCGGCTGCCGGTCGCTTCGACGGCTTCCACTGCATTCCCCCGTCGGTGTCGAAGACCTGCACGGTGCGCTTCGACAACAACAAATACTCGGTGCTGTCGAGTGCCGTCGGTCGGCCCGTCGAGATCCATGCTTATGTCGATCGGATCGCATCCGCCAGAGGATGGCGTGGTCGTGGGAGAACACGTTCGCTCCTTTGGCCGCAACGAGGTCGTCTACGATCCCTGGCACACGGCGCGCGCCGTTCCTTAGCTGGGTCGTGCGGTCGGCAATGGAGAAGGTGCGGCGCAGCTCAAGGCGGTTGATGACGTCGACCGGCAGATGGTGTTGATCCTCACCTGGGTGCTGACCGACGGATTGAGCGCGGTCGAGGCCGCCTGTCAGGAAGCCATCGAGCACGGTGCATCGTCGGCGCCGGTGATCCTCAACATCCTGGCCCGCAGCCGCGATCCGGCGCCGGGCACGATCCTTTCCATTCCCCAAGCGCTGAAGCTAGCTCACGAGTGTCGCCGACTGCACCCGCTATGACAGTCTCAGGAGGACAAACAGCCATGGAACGCACCGAGGTACTGGAACTGATGGGAGCGCTGAAGCTCTACGGAATGCGCAGAGCCTATGACGAGATCATGGGCGCGTCGCCATCAAGCGACGGCACGAGCCGCCCAGGATTGTCGGTGATCTCTTGCAGGCCGAGATATCGGAGAAGCAGGCCCGCTCCATCAAATACCAGTTCGCTGTCGCCAAGTTGCCGCTGGCCAAGGACATCGACGACTTCGACTTCGCCGACACGCCGGTCACCCCCTGATGCGCGATCTCGCCCGGCCGCGCCTTCGTCGCCGATCAGCGCAACATCGTCCTGGTCGGCCGCCTTCACGGGTCACCCAACTCGCGCGGAAGGTCGACCGCATTGCGACGGGCGCGTGTCGACTTCCCAACAATGTCAGACAGGAGACGCAACGCTATCGGAGCGATCGCATTGCCCGAAACGATTTTCCCAGTTGGCACGACAATTGCGGTCCTATGCGCAAAAGCAAACTAGACCTGAGAGCCGCACCGCATGAATGTAGCCTCCCAATATCTGCCGCTTGTGGCGCATCACGAAGCCGGGCACGCGGTGGCCGCCATCGTTTTGCACCGTCAGACGTTCGACGACGACCGTGAACTCCCTGCTTTCTCAAGTGTTAGTATTTACCCCGACGCCGGTGACGGAGAGTGCGGTGGTGTTGTCGAAGGCGCGGGTTTTTATTCAGCGCAAGGATTCACCTCGAAGCGAAAGCCGATTTTCGAGGACGATATGGATCGATGTTTGGAACGCGATGATGCGATCCGGGAGATAGTTGCGTGTCTGGCAGGTCCTTTTGCAGACTCCGCATTCGAAGGCTATCTGGACCCGCGCGATATGGCGATGAATGCGTCCGATGGGAATGAGGGGAGCTGCGACTACGCGGATGCCAAGCGAATCTATGGTGAGTTGCGGTTCCTGATGCCGCGCCGCCCCGATTGGGGGCGGATCGAAGATTGCACGGCCCGGCTAGTACTCGATCACTGGTCAGCCATCGAAGCATTGGCCGCGCATTTGCTGGTCAAGCATGATCTCCAATTCGATGAGGCTCTGACGATTGTTGCGCCGCATCTTCCGCCCATGCCAGCAGCTACGCCGCCAGAGCGTCATCCGCAGCCTGCTTGATCAGCCATTCGATGTGATTTGACCACATCTGCAACACCTCGCGCTTCTCCTTGACGTTGCTATAGAGATCGTAGATTTCGCCAATGTCTCCGGTGCGGGCTCACAGCCCGTCCATATAGCCGCCAGTCTGCTGCCTTCGAGTGGCCCATGTTGGCCGCGGCCAGGAAGTGGCGACGATTGAAAGGACAAAATCAGTTGCCGAAACTCATCGCAGGTGACGGTCTGGTGGCAATTTGGGCACATCTTGTGTCTCGTCGCCAGTAAACACGGATGCCCGGCAGGAGCTGAGCTCGCTGCCGGCGGAAATCGTAGAGCGCCAGCGACGCATTCTGATCTTTCGTCAGGCAGTCGACCGCCTTGGCATACGCCTCGGCCTCCATCTCGATCGACCTGAACCGGTATCTTGTGCGCCATCCGGACGATCTGGGAAAGCTTGGCCGGGCCGGCGCCTTCCCAGGCGCACGGGAAGCGCGACGACCCATGTGGACCTTGGATTTCACTCCGCACTTACGCTGCTTTGGCCTTGTCAGCAGCCTGAGCATAAAGCGTGCTCAGCTTTCAGGCCGAGCACTCATCCATTGTTGACAGCACCTGTCGTCATTCAGGATCGCCCCATTCTCGCAGGCCGCTTGCAGCTTTCAGGCTGTTGTCAGCCAGGGCCGCCATAAAGGGTCTCGTTAAACAATTCAGGAGGCCGTTCCAATGAACAATCAGTTTGCGAGACTTTTTCGAGGACCAGGTATGCAGGCTTGTTTCAGGACAAAGAACTTTCTGGCGGCAACCACCGCGATGACGACGGTATTCCTGCCGGCTGTGTCTCTCGGGGTGGGTCTGGTAGCATTTCCAACTGGAGAAGCGTTGGCCGACGACCCGATTTCGATCCCGCTGGAGTATGTCGGGGAAGGCCATGACCGCCTGGGCATCTGGGCCAAGATCAACAATGGCAACGCGCAGCGATACGTATTCGACACGGGCTCGGACCAGCTCAACACGCAGATCGGGTCAGAGGTGACCGGGGTCCGCCCGATTGCCGACACGCCTTACGTATATACGTACGGGGACGGAACGTATGGTAATAAGCTTCAGAACGTGGAAATTGATAAATTTACATATGTCGATCCAGATCAAAAGATAACAATCGACGGGCCGTCTGTAAGCGATAAGAAATACCGGGCTGCTCGCATTCTCGATTTTGTCTATACCCATGCGTATTGCAAGGACAACAATCTTAAGTGCACGCCGGGATCCGTGACGGATGGACTTAAAGATATGTATGGTCAGGATCTCCAAGAACCTTATCACGCCGATAAGGAGCAGCGGGCGAAAATGACCGCTGGCAAGATGGCAGACGAAGGCGGCGATTTCGCAGGTACATTCGGGGCCGGCGATTTTCTTGGCAAGACAAGTGTCTGGGGCATGATGGGCAGTGTCACCAGGTCTGGCTACGTGGTCTCCGCCAATGTGAATCCGGATTCCGAGAGCGACCAAACGCCTGGCTGTTCCCCCTGCACGATTGTCAACCTCAATCCAAGCCTCCGGGCCCAATATACTAATGCCATGCCATGGGGAGAACCCGAGGAAAAAGATCAGGATTCTTATCAGAATTTTCCTGGCTCTGGCGCCAATGCCTCGACCGAATACGAAGGCAGCTACAATCTGCAGTACACGGTTAAGGATGGAGCCCCACCAATCACCGACCCCAACAAGACCGCGGTATTGCTCGACACCGGCACACCGGGCGGTGGCAGTCTGGAGATCAGTGATGCGATGCTGAAGCAATTTCAGGATGCGGGCGTCAAACTTAAAAATGTTCGGAGAAATGAGCAACGCGAGATCGTAAGCGCATCGGGCAACATCCCGAGCGTTACAATCGCAGGAACGGATGGCGATCCGGTAAGGCTGGACAATATCGACTTCACCTACACCAGCGGCACGACGGAACAACCCAATGACCAGACCAGTTTTGTTGCCGGTCTTGACTTCTTCAAAAACAGATCGGTCATTTTCGATCTGGAGAAGAAGTATACCGCTTATACGTCACATTTCGTCACTGCCAGCAACTTCTCTACCGATTCATCCGCACCCGAAGGGACCGGTCTGAGCAGGATCACGACGAGCATGGGGAATGAGGGCGGGTTCGGCATAGCGGGTGTCGTCTCCGGCTCCGGATCGCTGACGCTTGATACAAAGACGGTGGTCCGGATGACGAATGTCAACACCTACACCGGCGAGACGAATATTGCTCAGGATGCCTATCTCTCGCTTGCGGGGCTCGGCAACATCCAACGGTCAGCGAAAGTCGTTGCAGACGGCACGTTCGATATCTCCGAACATGGAAATGGCAGCGACTATTGGGGAATCTCCGACGCCTACAACGATGCCCGTATTCGTAGCCTGAGTGGCAGCGGAACGGTCGAACTGGGCAAGCGTACCCTGGTGCTAACGGATTCGAACGACACGTTCGCCGGCAGCATCAACGACCTCGACGTTGATAACAATAATATGGGCGGCAAACTATTCGTTGCCGGTGGCGTGCAAACGCTGAGCGGAAAGAACAATTTTTCCGGCATGACGACGGTCGGTTCCGGCGCGGGATTGCTGCTTGCCGATACAGGTGTGCTTTCCCATGATGCGACCACGTCCGGCTTTCTCGGGAATGACGGGCAGATCGGGGGCACGGCTATCGCAAACAGCGGCGGTGTCGTCGCAGGCGGCGGCACCTACGGTGCGGTCACCATTTCCGAGGGCGGCACGGTCGCTCCTGGCAGTGCGACCGATCCGAGCAGGATCGTCACCACACTGACTGTCACGGGCGATTTCGCGCAGCAGTCCGGATCGATCTATCAGGTCGACCTCGCAAGGTCGTCCGATCTCATCGATGTTGGCGGAGCAGCGGCGATCGACAGCGGCGCGCAGATCGAGCTGCTGCGGCAGGGAACGCTATCGGTCGATGCCCGATATACTCTGCTCTCCGCAGCAGGCGGCGTAAGCGGCACCTATGGCGGGCTGACGGGGGCTCTGGCGACAGACGCGACGCCCTTCGTCGATTTCCAGCTCGTCTACGATGCCAACAATGTCTATCTCGATATCAGCCGCACATCGACGGCGTTTGCCGATGTAGCCAGCACCTTCAATCAACGCTCGGTCGCCGCAGCGGCTCAGGCGCTTGGAAGCGGTAATCCGATCCAGGACAACATCCTGTTCCTGACGGCGCCGGAAGCCCGCAACGCTTTCGATATGCTATCAGGCGAGGTTCATGCTTCCATTCATAGCGGCCTCATCGAGGACAGTCATTCTGTACGCGATGCCGCGAGCGAACGGATCCGTGCGGCGTTCGACGGCGTCGGTGCCTCCAGCGTTCCGGTGATGACTTATGGGCTGGGTGGTCTGGAACTGGCCCCGGCAACGAGTGAGAATTTCGCCGTATGGGGCCGTGGCTTCGGCGCCTGGGGTCATCTCGACAGCGACGGCAATGCCGCCGGTCTCGATCACTCGACAGGCGGCTTTCTGGCTGGCGGTGACGCGGCTGTCGGCGAAAGCTGGCGGCTCGGCCTCATCAGCGGCTACAGCCATACCTCCTTGGAGGCGGACGATCGCGCGTCGTCGGGCTCGAGCGAGAATTACCATCTCGGTCTTTTTGCCGGCACGCAGAACGGCAATCTCGGTTTTCGTTCCGGCCTTGCCTATACCTGGCACAGCATCGAGACCGGCAGGTCCGTGGTCTTTCCAGGCTTCGCCGACAGCCTTTCGGCCGATTACGACGCCGGCACGTTCCAGGCCTTTGGCGAGCTCGGCTACCGTATCAATACGGCTTCGGCTTCCTTCGAGCCCTACGCTAATCTCGCTTATGTGAATTTTGACGCCGATGGCTTCACCGAGAATGGCGGCGCAGCCGCCTTGTCGAGCGGGGATCGCTCGAGCGACACGGCGTTTACCACGCTAGGTCTGCGTGCGTCGACGGTACTGACCCTCGGCACCGTGACTGCTACCGCGCGCGGCGGTCTTGGCTGGCGCCACGCCTTCGGCGACGTCAGGCCGGATACCGCTCTTGCCTTTGCTGGCGGTTCCTCCTTCGCCATCAAGGGCGTGCCGATCGCAAAGAACGCAGCTCTGCTCGAAGCTGGGCTTGACGTAAACATCACCGAGAACGCGACGTTCGGCATCGCCTATCAGGGACAGATCGCCTCGGATGCCCAGACACACGGGTTCAGCGCCAAGCTCGGCGTCCGTTTCTAAATCACCCGCAAAAGAGATTGGTTATGAAGTCAGTGAGTGCATTTTCTTTTACCGTCGTTCTCGGCTCAGCGACGGTGATGTCTGTGTCCGCCGCGCGAACGGACGATGCCTGCTACAACAAGGCACAAAGCCTATGATGACGCAATGTTCAATCGACGACCTGAAGCCAGTCGATGGCGAGCTTGACAAGCTCTACAAGGAGATGGAGACCCGGCTCAAAGAGTCCCGGCGCATGTCCAGGAACTGGTCGAGACCGCGAGGGGCTACAACGCCACCTCGGAGAACACGCGCGACGCCTACCCCAAGGATTGGCGGCATTTTTCCTCCTGGTGCCGGCGCGCTGGCTTCGATCCCCTGCCTCCGGGCTCGAAGGTGATCAGGCTCAATATCAGCGCCTGTGCCTCGGGCACCGCCGCCGGCGATCCGAAGCGTGGCGCCCCTGCCCTTTAGTTTGCGACCATCGAGCGGCGGCTTTCCGGCCTCGCCTGGAACTTTACCCAGCGCGGCCGGCCGTTGGACCGCGCGGAGCGGCATATCTATAAGGTTCTTGCCGGCATTCGCCGCAAGCACGCAAAGCCACCGCGGCAGAAAGAGGCGGTCCTGGCGACGATCTGCTGGCGATGATCGCCACGCTCGGCCACGACCTCAGGGCCTGCGCGACCGCGCTATTTTGCTCCTGGGCTGTGGCGGCGGCCTGCGGCGCTCCGAGATCGTCGGTCTCGACGTCATGCGCGACGACAACAGCGATGGCGCCAGCTGGATCGAGATTTTTGACGGCAAGGGCTGCTGGTCACCCTGCGCGGCAAGACCGGCTGGCGCGAGGTCGAGGTCGGCCGCGGCTCCAGCGACCACACCTACCCCGTAGTCGCGCTCGAGAGCTGGATCCGCTTTGGCCGCATCGCACGTGGACCCCTGTTCCGCCGCATCTTGTCGATCAGGTCGATATAATACGAAAAAGCCGCCGCCATTCGGGACGGGCGTCGGCTATCATGTCCAGCCATTATGCGGCGAGCGGATAGCTTTCGCCGGACCAGGCAGAGAACTTGGCGGCAAAAGCCTTCATCTCGTCGACCGCGAATGTGGTGCGCGGTTGCGAACTCGACTTGCTGGGCGAGAGGGACCTCGCCGAGAAAGGCGCTGACATGAGCGGGATGCTGCTTGGCCAAATCGAGATCCGCAAAGCAATCGGCCAGCGCCGCGTCGTCCAGCTGTACGCTGCAGGGCGCGTTCACGTCGTCAAGACGGATGCCAAATGCTTGCTCATAATGGCCGCAAGGTAATCGTTTCGGGTCGGAGACACAAGTTGCCGCCTCCTTCGCCGTAGAGTGGCCCGATACAATCACGATCGATATTGCCACCTCTTATCGATAGTGATCGCATAGTTCCCTGATTCGACTCTCAACCGCTCATATCAAGCGATTACTTCCATGTATCTGCTGCGCTAGCCCGTCCTGGCCTTGGAGTGTCGCTCCTCACCTCCTCCACCACTCACCAGCCCGATGGGAGTATCGCCCGCCAGCAGCTTCTCCTTGCTGAGCAGCGCGGCAACCTCAATCGCCTCGAAATCGGGCAAATCCCGCAGTGTGTCGAGGCCGAAGTGCAACAGGAAGGTCTTGGTCGTGACGTAGGTGTAAGGCGTGCCAAATTCAGCGGGCAGGCAGACGTTGACCCACAACAATCAAGGGGACGGTGCAGGCCAAGATTGCGGCAGGGCTTGGGCCCCCCACCCTTCTCCTCAGAACTCCGCTGCTTCCAGCTGGCGGCTGAAACTCACAGGCGCAGCCAGCTTGGTCTCTAACAGCATCGATCGCATCATGGTGTCTGCCATGAATCCGTGTGCGTGAAGCGCTCCAGAGCGAAGATGTTGGGCGTCAACCAGGTTCACTCCAATGAGCTTCACTTCTCGAGTTCTGCACAGTGTCCACGACTGGCGCCGGAGGTTGATCCGGTGATTAGGAGGAGCACTCGTTGTCGGATTCTCGACGATGTCGGACATGTGACACAACGCTTCCAGAGCGATCGCATTGTTCCGAAACGATTTTCCCAGTTGGCACGAAGGTTGCGGCCCTATGCGCAAAAGCACTGCGATGCCGCACCGACTGGAAGAACTCATCAATGATCACGCTTTTCGAACATGTGGGCGCCGCTACCGACACTGAGCGTTCCCGAGCCGACGGAAGCCTCTATCCCTTCTTTCTGAAGGCTGTCCGGACATGAACGCATTTGATGTCCGTCCAACGCTTGATGCTCCCGACGACGATCCCTATGTCTGGCTTGAAGATGTAGAGGGCGAGCGGGCACTTGCCTGGGCCGCCGGCCAATCGGCAAGGACTCTGAAGCACTTCGGTGGAACGCAGTTCGAGCGCGACCGCGCGGCTCTGACAGCCATTTTCGACAATCGCGACAATCTTCCCCTGATCGCGCGCCGTAGTCAGTACCTCTACAATTACTGGCGAGATGACGGTAATCCACGCGGACTGTGGCGCCGGACCACCCTTGCCGCCTACATGAAGGCGGATCCCCAATGGGAGCTACTGCTCGATCTGGATGCTCTCGCGGCTAGCGACGGAGAGGACTGGATCTGGGACGGCGCGTCCATCGAGCCGGAGAGACGGGAAAGAGCCGTTCTGCGCCTGTCGCGCGGCGGCAGCGACGCGGTCGTGCATCGCGAATTCGACCTGATTTCTCTGAGCTTTGTCGCCGACGGCTTCAACCTCCCCGAGGCCAAAGGCTACGTTAATTGGCTGGACCCTGACACGCTTCTGCTTTCCAGTGCGCTTGGTAATGGCATGGCCACCCGCTCCGGCTATGCGCGCACAGTTCGACTGTGGAAGCGTGACGCGGATCCCCTCACCACGCCGGCAATCTTCGAGGCCGGGTTCGAAAGCTTCCAAGTGTCTGGTCATTCGGACCGCACCGGCCGCAGCGAGCGCCTTTGGTTCATCGAGCAGCCGGCCTTCTTCGAGAAGATCAGCTGGATCGGCGATAGGAGCGGGCCGAGGAGGCAGATCGATCTTCCTCGCGACGCGTCGTGGCGGGTCTTCGGCGACTGGCTGGCGGTAAGGCCGCGCAAGCCCTGGACGGTGGGAGGCACCACCCATCCCGCCGACGCGCTGATCGTCATCTCGCTTTCCACTTTCCTCGCCGGCGGACGCCTTTTTGAGACCCTGTTTCAACCAGGGGAAAGGCGCTCCATGCAGTCATTCTTCTGGAATGACGGGAAGCTCATTATCTCTTACCTCGTCAATCTCGCACCGCGTTTCGAGATGTTCACTCCCGGCCACCAGGAATGGACGCGCCGAGTCCTGAACACCCTGCCCGCCGAAGGTACTGTCGACGTCTGGTCATTCGATGCGGCAGTTCACGAGACCAATGGAGAGGTCCTGATCTGTGCTCAGGATCCGATCACGCCGCCGCAGCTCTTGCTGTTCGATCTGAATGCCGCGCCGTCTCTCAGCGCTTCAGCAATCCTGAAGCGCAGCCCGGAGAATTTCGATGCATCCGGACTGGTGGTCACGCGCCACGAGGCAGTCTCTATCGATCATGAGCTGATCCCCTATACGCAGGTTGGTCCGGCGAACGGGAACGGAGATGCTCCGATTCACCTTTCCGCTTATGGCGGGTTCGGCGTATCATTCCTGCCCTACTACAACTCCCCGCTGGGCAAGCTGTGGCTCGAGCGCGGCGGCACGTGTGTCGAGGCGAACATCCGCGGCGGCGGCGAGTTCGGCACCCGCTGGCACGAAGCCGGGCGCAGGGAGGGCAAGCGTCTCGCCCACGACGATTTCGCCGCCGTTGCCTCCGACCTCGTGCGAAGGGGCATCACCCTGCCGAGGCGGATTGCCGCCGAGGGTGGCTCAAATGGCGGCCTGCTGATCGCAAACATGCTGACCCGCTATCCTGAGCATTTCGGGGCTCTGTTCTGCACAGCACCGCTTATCGACATGCGTCGCTACACCAAGCTCTTGGCGGGCGCGAGCTGGATCGACGAATATGGCGATCCGGACAAGGTTCACGATTGGGCTTTCCTGAAGGAAATCTCCGCCTATCACGCCGCAGCGCCGGGACAGCCCTATCCGCCTATCCTGATCGCCACCACGAAACGCGACGACCGCGTCCATCCGGGCCATGCGCGCAAGATGGCCGCAAAACTGCAGGCTCTTGGCTATCCCGCTTACTTCTACGAGGCCAGCGCAGGCGGGCACGGCTGCGGCGAGGACAATCGGGAGCAAGCCGCATTCATCAGTCTAGGCACCAATTTTCTCCGCAGCGCAATCGGCTTCAACGATCACCCTCCGGAGACGGCGGAACGCGTTGCAACGCAAGAGGGGCATTTGAGGTCCATCAACAATTCATTCGAGCAGGAGACGAAATAGTGCAGTGCATCCTTTCTGAACATCAAGGAGTGAATCTCATGGCGAGAACGCGAATGGGCGTAGCGCGGGCAACAGCAGCGGCGGTGGCCCTGATCATGGTGGGACAGCAGGCCGTCGCCGCGGAGCCTGCGCAAGCAGAGACCGTCCTGGCGGAGACGGGAGCCTCGGTCACCGAAGCGCCAATCCCTTGGCAGGTCCGCCTGCGGGCGTTGGGCGTCGTTACGAAAGATCTGGGCTACGTTGATACGCTTCCCGGCTCCGGTCTTTCGTATTCGGACACGGTGACGCCGGAACTCGATATCTCGTATTTCTTCACCGACAACATCGCCGCCGAACTCATACTCGGTACCACTTATGCCAACATCGCGGGCCAAGGGACGATCGGAGGGTTGGGCAACATCGGCAAAGTTTGGCTGCTGCCGCCGACACTCACGTTGCAGTACCATTTTACCGATCTCGGCGCGTTCAAGCCTTATGTCGGCGCCGGCGTGAACTACACGATCTTCTACAACCAGGACACTGGCAGCGCTGATGCTCTCAAGGTGAAGAACACGTTCGGCACGGCGCTGCAGGTCGGATTCGACTACATGGTGGACCAGCACTGGGGCCTCAACTTCGACGTGAAGAAGCTTTTCCTGAAGCCGGACTTCGACGTCACGGTGACCGGCGCGAAGCTGACGGGGAAGGCGGAGCTCGATCCCTGGCTGATAGGCGCAGGTGTCACCTACCGCTTTTGAATATCAGAGTGAAGTCTGCTTCCCGACTGCCGGTTTAAATGAAGGGCGCCTCGCGCGCCCTTTTTTACGGTCGACACTGCAGCGCAAGACCTCATGAAGCTATTGTCGGGCGGGGTTCTCTTCCGGCGGACCAAGAAGATGCACTGGCCAACCGGCCTTGCGCCTGAGGTGGAGTGCTTAGAAGCGCTTTGGATCGGGACGGGCTTTGGTATTGTGGGTGGAATGCTTCAGCCAGACCATTTGCCAGCATCGTCTCCCGGACGTCATGTGTGAGCTTCTTTGTCAGCGCAAGGCGAACACGGATCTCCTAGCAGGCCGTTGAAGAAGTGTCCCGTTTGGCCTTGAGGATTGCCTCGTCGCCGTTGTGATAGAAGGTGATGTCGATGGAGCCGTCGTCGAGCAGTTCAGCATGGCCGTCGCCTGTGACCTCGTCCATTTCGTCGAATCCGACCCATGTGAAGAAGACCGTCGACGGGCCGTAGCCGAGTTCGAGGGTTAGATGAGCCAAACGCCAGTGGGGCGTCCTGGGGACGACGCGCGCGAGATTCTGGTCGTGGTGGCCAGCCCAATACGATGTGAGAAGTTGCTGCCGGTGCGGGTACCGGAGGTCGCCGATAGTGACAGCCGATGTTCGACAGCGGCAAGGACATGCTCAGCCGTCAACGCGCCGAGGGCTTGGCCGGGAATGGTGGTGATGGAACCAATCCAGAAAGCGGCGGCTGCCCAGGAGAACGCCTTCGCGGGACTTTGACTCCAGTCCGCACACCCTGCTCAGATAGTCCGAAAAAGAGGTCAGAAGCGGAGCATCCGGATTATTATCTACACTGGGAACAGAAGCATGGAAGCGTTCTGGAGCCACTCGCCGCGCGTTTACCAGTGCCGACACTGCTCCAAGCTGACTATCTGCCATGACCACCTGCCGAACGTAGTCCGTTGATGCCACCGGTACCCTTCGCGGTCTGCTCCAGCGGGAAGATCGGGTCTGATCGACCCTGCTGACCTGTGCGGCGGCCTCTCTCGCTAGGGCGTCCCCCTTCCTGTCGTCCTCCTCCGCCGCTTTCGGCTGCTTTCGGCCCGCCGCCCTCGCCAAGGCGTCGTAGTCGGTAAGCGCGTCCTCCGTCTCCTTTAGGGGCTTCATCGCGTGACTAGAGTTTAGCGCGTGTTTGTAGGCGGCGGACCGAATGGTCGTCGAAATGCCACTCAGCGCCACCGCAAGATGCCCTAGGGCTTCCGCCTCATGATCTGACAGCGGCACGTCACGATTAGAGCCGATTGCCCTGCCTTCTTCCAGTTTCACAATGTTTGTAGTCATTTCCTGCTCCATCGCGTTGACTGAGATACGATGGAGACGGAAGTGGAGAACAAATTTTTACAAGCAACTAAGATGATATTCTCGTCAACGGGACAATAGTGGACGTTGAGGGCGGCGAACAGGGTGGTGGTGCCGTTGCGCTTGTAGTCGTGCCTCATCGTACCGAGCCGCCCCTTCTTCATCGGCAGGCCGGGTGGGTGCGGTCGAGCGCCGGATCTGGCTCTTTTCATCGACCGACAGAACGATGGCATGGGCCGGCGCATCGAGATAGAGGCCGACGACGGCGCGCAACTTGTCGACGAACTTCGGATCATTGGAGAGCTTGAACCTGGCGCCAGCGGTGGGGTGCGAGACCATGCGCCTTCCAGATGCGCCTGACGGCGCTGGCGCTGATTGCGGCGGCTTGCGCCATCATGTCGGCGGTCCAGTGGGTCCTCTCGCCCGGCGGATCGGCAAGCGTCAGTGCCACGACGCGCTCGCCGACATCGGGACCGAGCGGCGGAATGCGCCACTGTCGCGTCTTGTCGCGCAGCAGCCCGTCACAGCCTTCCGCGGCAAAGCGCTCCTGCCAGCGCCAGACGTCGGTCTTCGACTTGCCGATGCGGCGCATGACCTCGCCGGTGCCGACGCCGTCGGCGGGCAAAAGCACTATCTCGGCGCGCCAGACATGCTTTTGCGGGGCGTTGCGATCCCTGATCAGCGCCGTCAGACGGACGCGATCGGCCGACGAAACGGTGAACGATCTTCCTGTGCGCATGCGCCAGACTCGCACGCGCAGGCCAGAAAGGGAATCTCTGATTGGACTCCTATGTCAGGCGGGAACCACTAGACGCCGAGACCGCCGATGCAGACATGTTTGGTGTCGAGATAATCCACGATGCCCTGGAGGCCGCCTTCCTTGCCGAGGCCCGATTCCTTGACGCCGCGGAACGGCACCTCCGGCGTGGTGATCAGGCCTTCATTGACGCCGGTACTTCAGTCCTTCCATCACGCGGAAGGCGCGACCGAGATCGCCGGTGTAGAAGTAGGCCGCGAGGCCGAACTCGGTGTCGTTGGCGAGCGGCGTGCCCGACCTGAGACATGGGTGACGTTTTGTACCGGACACGGATGAAGTGCACCCCTCGGGTGAGCGTTTGCTCGATAATATCCACTGAAGTGAAGCAGTCGGTCTTAATGCTGGAACTCATGCCACCCGACCGACCCGGGAATTCGCAGCAGCGGCGCCGTCGAGTGCAGAACGAATGCCGTCAACCAAGGGGTCGATCTCGCTTTCGGTGATTATATAGGGCGGACAGATTCCAAGCACGTCTCCCATATTGCGGATCATGACGCCGTGCTCGCGGCACCGCCGCTCGACATCGCCGATCCTCAGCTCGGGCGCGAAGACGCGACGGGCGCACGATCCTCGACGATCTGAACCCCCGCGATGAAGCCGCGGCCGCGGGCTTCACCGACAAGCGGATGGTCGCCGAGCGCGTCCGCGAGGGCTCCATGCAAGTGATCGCCGAGACGACGCGCCTGGGTCACGAAATCGATCTCGCTGTAGATCCTGATCGCCTCGGCGGCGACGGCCGCTATCACCGGATGACCGGAGTAGGTGAAACCGTGACCGAACACGCCGACCTTGTGGGCCTCGTCAGCGGCGCATTGATAAATCTTGTCGAGATAATGACGCCGCCAATGGGCAGGTGACCGGATGAAAGCCCCCCGGCGATCGAGAGCATGTCCGGTTCCATCCCAAATGTCTGGCTACCAAACCAGTTCCCGGTGCCTCCGAAGCCGCAGACCACCTCGTCGGACAGCATGAGGATAATTTCTCACTTTCTTGCGAAGATCGGGGGTGTCCACGGTCATTCGTATTACGCGAGATCCGCGAGGCCAAAAACCATCATACCAGAGAGGCGAAACTGCTATCTAGGTGTTTAGATGCAAGAAATTAATCCTGCATTGTTCCCGCACCAGGAACACCCGAGAGGATACCAAGCAGTATTGAACCTTGTTGAAAATGCTCTCGGCGCGCTGGGCGTTATAATTTCTCGAAGGCGATCACAAGGACGTCGCGATAAGCGTACGGCATTTTCAGGTTTTCGGCCACAATCGACGATACATCGTGAAAGGTTTCGCGGTCGTTGCAGATCACAAAATCATTCGGGGAGTTCATTTCGACCTCGCCGAGGAACTCCTTTGAGGCGTCGGTGATCATGCTCATGCCGCCGGTGACGTTGACCCGCCCAATCATATAGCAAGCAATGAAGTCCACCCCGTCCTGGTGAAGGCCCTCGGGTGCCGGTTTGCCATTTACACCATCGCGCGCGACAATCCGGTAGGGATGGATCTTGATATTCCAACGATCATGTCGGGCGGCTTCACATAGAATTCTGCAGAAACCTGTCAGAATCTTTTCTAAGACGGGATGGTCTATAAAGGAGTTTTCAAGGGGCTCGAAGTGGCGCTTGAAGCCGCCATTCAGATGATTGACACTTTTTGATTGTTCGTAGGGGGCGTGGGGTAGGAGCCTAAAGATTCCGTCAGTCGCGTCATATTCAAAAGCGCTATAGCGCCGGTAACGATATGTTCCGCCGTCACGCATGTATTCATCGAGAAGAAGTCGATTCCAATGGTCAGCAAAGTTCTTCCAGGCTGCATCAATTTCGATGCCAAAGCAGGCTTCGGCGCGCTCGCCTTTTGAAAACCACCATCCATTTGTCACCAGACCGTCAGTGCATTGTTGACTGAGGTTGGCCGGCGCCTGGGGTGCGTTGTTTTCCACGGGTGTCTCCCTTTTGGTGACTTGGCGAGGACGGAACGCTTTGGACAACGCTATGTGGGTTGCGGCTTGGTATTCCCAAAGGTCGCGGTCCCTAATGTATCTCGGCGTCCTGGCTCGGATCGACCGAGGTAAAAAGCGTGTGTGATCGACTATGTAGCTGACGCTCCCGCTAACGCCCTCGAGGGCGGATGCAATGGCCCGTTCGCACATCTGGTGAATAGTACTGCCCCATGCACCTGAAACCGCCTCTTGGGACCAGGCTTGCTCAAGCCCTTGCTTCAAAACGATTGATGCCACGTCAAGAGAAGCGGTTTCGAGGTGACGCAGCGCGTCGAAGATAATGGCCGCGGCAGGGGCCTCGCGGACTTCGAGAACCTTTTGGCCGGTTGTGATGTGTTCAAGCCCGACAAAGCGGCCGTGCCCGAATTTGCCGACCGTGTTATTCAGGAACGGGATTGCGTCGACCAATGCAACATCACGGTCATCAATTGACACGAGACTTCCGTCTGCAAACCCGAGTTTGATCTCTACCGGCTGCTCTGCGGGAATGTGGCGCGTCCAAGCAAATGCCTCCTCGGGGATGGAAAAGTTCTCGGGATCTTCCAAAGGCCCCGACTCGAATTCCCGACACCAGAGGTTTTCGTCCGCGCTCCACGTGCGGTCCGCCACAAAAGTCGCTCCACACTTGGACAGGTCGGAGGTCTTCTGTTGTCGGGATATCACAGAGCATTCATACGGACTGCCGAAGTTGCCGGAAAATCCTGAGCGCTTAATGCTATTGTTAAGGCGCGGAAGACTGTTTTGAGAAAGGTTTGCTGTATGAAGAACCAGCCGTGAGTTGATTGACCTAGCATGATTAACAACCAAAGATGCGATTATGGGACGGCTCAACGAACTGCTCAACGGATAGATGCCAAGGTACTTGGCGTGGGCTCGAATGGCTGATTTCACGCCTTGTTCGACAAAGGCATCCCGCCCTTCGAGGCAGACAAAGCGCGCGCCGAACATGGCTGCCGTCCGTTCCAACAAAGGCTGATCGATGCGCGTTCCGACATCCGCTGCGACAGCTTCAATGTTCGCAAAGCCAAGGCTTTGCAGCTTGTAGAGAAGATAGGTGCTGTCGAGACCGCCGCTGAACATGGTTGCAACTGGTGCGGTTCGGTCCGGAAAAGCCTCCAGATCTTCAAAACTCGAAATGCCGCCGATGGCGGGTTTGGTGGAAGCCAAGATGGGGTTCATTTGGATGTCCTGCTCTCAAACCAGATGCCAGCAAACGTCGCAGCGAGGACGAGGCCTGCGCCTATCAAGCTCGGTACTGTCAAAGGCTCATTCAGAAGAAGGTGCGCTAGAACGAAACCAAAAAAAGGTTCTGTTCCCATCAAGAAGCCAACCCGTGTCGGTGTGGATTTTCTCACTGCGGCATTTTGAATGTAGAATGCAGCGAGGGTGCAGAAGAGTGCAAGGAAGGCAACAGCGCCCCAAAACTGAAGGGTGGCCCTCACAACAAGGCCTGAAATTCCGAACTGAGCGACGGCCAAAACGAAAGTAAGTGTTGCCACCGTCGATCCTTGGATGGCCGTCAGGGCTGCAGATGAAATCTGCCGGCCGGCCAGAAGGCGTTTGGTGGAAACGACCATAACCGCTCGCAGAATCGCGGCCCCCAAGACAAGCGCGTCACCCGGGCTGAACCTGCTGATCCCGCCAGTGAGAATGCCGACACCGATGCACGCTATGGCAGCACTTGCCAAAATGCCCGTAGGTGGAAGTCGCCGTGATAGCCCATAGTCGATGCTCGGCGTGAAAATCACACAAAGCGATATGATCAAGGCCGTGTTCATTGCGCTTGTCGATGCAACGCCGTAAGTTTCAGCAATAAAGATGCAAAAAAGTATTGTTCCCAATGCGAAGCCGCGGATGAAATCGCCCCAGGAGACCAATGCGATCTCATGTCTTGCAGCCACTGCCGTAATGATCGTAGTAATCAGGAAGCGATAAAGAACAAGTATCGAAACCGGCGCGTAGAACAGTGCGCCTTTCCCGACCGGATAGCTCGCCCCCCAAACGAATGCGACTCCCAGCAAGGCTAGATCCACCGAGAAAGATGGCGTCCGTGTTTTCCTGACAGGTATTGGAGAACTTTCGAAAACGTCCACCTTCAAAGTTTCCTTTGTGTTAGCCATCCACCCCTGCTGCGAGGGTCAAACAGATCAGGTCGTTCAGCCTCTTGGGCGATCCGTGCCGCGGCGTACTTGTTTTTGGTAACGCAAGTGCCGTGCCGATTCGGAAAACCATTGCTAGACAACAACCTGGTCGCCTTGATAGTTCGGCGGTTCATGTCCATTGTTGTCAGAATGCCGACAATGACTTCAACTGCAGGGATCCTACCGGCAGGGCCTCAAGGCGAACACGCGGCTCCAAGATGCCGACACGATGGCTGGTTCAGCCATGCTTCGACAGTTGCCTGTTTTTTCAGTTCCTTTGCTGTTCGTGCGCTAACCGCAACGCTCCATACTAGTCTCGCGTGGCTGTCCCCGTGGGGTGGGCGGCAGAAAGCGATTAGGCCCGCTGAAAGAGGCGAACCGCATCCGAAGGATCGTAACCAAGAGAAGGACCTGAAGCGAGAGCGAAGGTTGCGGGAGGCCGCGGCGGGCCTAAAAGGCAATGCCGACCGCCCCAGGAAAGGCTGACAAAAACCGCAGCGGCCGACTGTCCAATAGGGTGCGCCGGGCCAGGGCGAGCCAAATGGCAGGGGCTGCCGGGGGACCCTAAGAAAAGCCTGGGTTCACGAGCACCCGGCGCGCGCCATCAGGCGGCCAGCTACTTGGAGGGCGGGTGTATCATGCCTGTTTGTCGGGCCGAACCAGATCCATGTGGCTGACGCCGAGGGCCAATGCCAGTTCATAGATCGTGATAATTGTCGGATTTCTTCGGCCTTTCTCCAAGCCGCTGATGTACTGCTGACTGAACCCGGAAATCTCCGCAAGCTGCTCCTGCGTCAGGCGCTTCCTTTGCCTGATCCTCTGCACATTCCGTCCGACCAACTTGCGCATATCCATGCACGCAAGCCAGCGGATCAGGCGGCTTGAGTTTATCAACTATAATATGTAATCCACATTTAGCAGGCACAGGGCTTCGCGGGTCCATTGGCCGGAGATAGAATTAGCGATGTTGCAGCCCAGATCGAACACGCCGTTCGCCGACGAGGTCCCCTGGTCGGACCGCATTACAGCCTACGACAAGGACCACTTTACAACCTATATGAGGCTCCTGGACGCCTCGGCCGACAACGCCACTGAAGAGGAAATGGCCAAAGTGATCCTCGGCATTGATCCGGCACGCGAACCTGAGCGCGCACGCAACGTTCTTCGCAGTCATCTCGACCGTGCAAACTGGGTGGTGACGAGCGGCTACAAGGATTTGTTCGCCAGTTGACGAAATGGGCGGTGCGGTCGCTTCGCTTCAAGCAACGAAGTCGCGCAACCGCCATGCATCGACGTATCACCACAGCGCGGATGGCCCAGCGCTTCGCTGTCTCATCATTTTGTCCTCCGCTCGCCAATGGCTGCTTCCCAGGAATGGGTGCGGCGGCGAATCATGACAGGAACGGGTCCGCCGTCTGAGCCGCACCGCATCCGAAGGGCCGGATGGACAACCTACTGAAAGCTCACAGCTGGCTAAGGGTTGCGGGACGCCGCGGCGGGCCTAGAAGGATGCGGCGCCACCTGCTGAGAAAGGCACAAAACAGAGCGAATTGCGAGAGTCTAACGACGCGCTAGGAGGCGCAGCGGAATGGTCGAGACGCCAGAGCCAAGAAAAGCGGGGCTCGACCCACCGGCACACGGCACGCGCGGTGATGGGCGCGGGCGCCCACTACGTGCGCAGGCTCAACAGAATCTCACACGGATCAGCATCGAGGGCCGCAGTTACGTCGAGAAACTCAATGACATCGAGACGCCGTTCGCCACCCTCATATTTCGCCACGAAAGATTGCGGACGACCAAGCTTCTCAGCCACCTGCGCCTGCGTCAGCCCTTTGACATTGCGCAGTGAGATCAACTGGGCCAGAAACCGCTGGTGGCGGGGAGATCGAAGAGATTTGGGCATTTAGGTGAACCGGCAGGTAGAGACCGGCTCAGCGACTAATCCCCGTTTCGGATTATCCCATTTTGGGATATTCTGCCTTGGATCCAGCGATCAACATGCGAGGTTCGCGGCAGACATGAATCAATCAACGGGAACAGATAGGACTCAAAGCTCAACACTGCTCGACGAAGTCCCTTGGTCTGACCGTCTTACCGCCTACGACAGGGCGCACTTTACCATCTATATGAGGCTCCTGGACGCCTCAGCCGATGAGGCGCCCGAAGAGGAAATGGCCCAACTGATCCTCGGCATTGATCCGGCACTTGAACCGGAGCGCGCCAGGAAGGCGCTTCGTAGTCATCTCGACCGTGCGAACTGGATGGTGACGAGCGGCTACAAGGAATTGTTCGCCAGCTGACAAATTCGCAGTGCTCGGTCATAGAAGCGTTCCTGTGCCATTGGTCAGGCTGATCGGGGCCTGCACCACAGACGCGCCGGCAAAATGGACCCGGTGGCGAGCACAATTCAGTTCCCAGGAAATCGGGGTTTGGCAACTGTCCGAGCGTCTGACGTGATAGAAGGTTCCGCTCTGTCTGGATGGGTATTAGCCCGGAGCAGCACTCCATATCGTACCGGCGCTCGACGAAGGGTCCACCTCTTCGCTTTCAAGCCGCATAACCGATAGCCATCGCCCTAAGTCAAGGGTTAGAGATTACCGGCAGGCAGGTATGCAAGCGGGCCATCCTCGGAAACTATATAACCGCACGACTAGCTGTGAGCTTTCGGGAGGTTGTCCATTCGGACCGGACCGGGGAGACTGGAGTTACCAAGCTTCAGCACTCACCGGAGGGTCCGAATGAACATCCATAAGAATGCCCGTCTCACACCGCTGCGTCGAGAGGAGATGGCGCTGTCGGTGATAGAAGGCGCTTTCTCCAAAGCCCATGCGGCGCGTGTCTACGGCGTGTCGGCCAAGAT
>NZ_RZRX01000080.1:0-24436 GCF_003997405.1 Mesorhizobium sp. M2A.F.Ca.ET.042.01.1.1 | reverse complement strand
ATCTATGGCAGCTCGATGGAAAGCATTCATGCCACGATCCGCGACGGTCGCCCGAACGGCATGCCGAGCTTCCGCGACAAGATCCCCGACGACCAGATCTGGGAGCTTGCGGCCTTCGTTCGCTCGCTTAGCGGCAACGCACCCTCCTCCGCCGCGCCGTCGCGCAATGACGACATGATGGTGCATCCGTCCGAAAACCGCATGCCGGATGCCGCCACGCTGGGGAAGTCGCCGTGAAACGCCTCGCCTCGATTGCGTTCGCCACGGCAATCGCCCTGTTTCTTCAGGGATGCGCAGGCTGGCAATCGGCGCTCGACCCGAAAGGTCCGGCGGCGAGCGAGCTCGCATGGCTGATCTGGTTCTTCACCGGCCTGTGCGCGGTGGTGTGGGTGCTGGTGATGGCCGCCCTTGCCGTGCCGTTGCTGATGCGGTTGAGGCAACATGCCGAGCCGCTTGCGCTGGACGCCGGCGCCGACAGCCGCAAGCTGCGCGTGGTGATGATTGCCGTCGGGCTGACCGCCGTGATCCTGGTCGGGCTGACCTTGCTCAGCTTCTTCGCCAACAGAACCCTTGCCGCGATCGGCTCGGACGCCGCGCTGACCATTCGCGTCACCGGTCATCAATGGTGGTGGGAGGTGCGCTACGAAGACGCCACGCCGAGCCGCATCCTGACCACGGCCAACGAGATCCATATTCCCGCCGGCGAACCCGTGCGGCTTCTTCTCACCTCGACCGATGTCATCCACTCCTTCTGGGTGCCAAGCCTTTCCGGCAAGCTAGACCTCATTCCCGGCCGAATGAATGTGCTCGACATCAAGGCCGACAAGCCCGGCGTCTACCGAGGCCAATGCGCCGAGTTCTGCGGCGCGCAGCACGCGAATATGGGCACCTTCATCATCGCCGAGCCGCGCGCGAAGTTCGATGCCTGGTGGAACGACCAGTTGGAGCCGGCCGCCGCTCCAACAGGCGACGAGGCCAAGGCCGGCGAGAACCTCTTCCTGAAACGCCCCTGCGTGATGTGTCACAAGATCGGCGGCACGCCGGCGGGCGGAACGGTCGCGCCCGATCTCACTCATCTCGCCAGCCGGCAGACGCTCGCGGCCGGAACATTGACGATGAGCCGAGGCAACCTCGCCGCCTGGATCGCTGACCCACAAGGCGTGAAGCCCGGCTCGCACATGCCGGTGGTCGATCTGAGCGGCGACGAACTCAACGCCATCGTTGCCTATCTCGAGGGGCTGAAATGAGCAGCGCGGATCTCACCAGCGAACGCGATCTGCCGCCGGAGCGGGAAACGTCCGTCAGGGGCGATATAGCACCAGAGCGTGACGGGCCGCGCGACACCGGCATGGACGACGCCAGCTTGCATCGCTGGTTGTCCCGGACGTGGCGGACGCCTCCCGGCATCATCGGCGCGCTGTCGAGCGTCGATCACAAGGTCATCGCACGCCGCTACCTGATCACCGCCTTCCTTTTCCTGTGCCTGGGCGGACTCAACGCCGTGGCCATGCGCATCCAGCTATCGGGCCCGCAGCGGGGCCTGATCGGCCCGGACCTCTACAACCAGCTGTTCACGATGCACGGCGTCACCATGATGTTCCTGTTCGCCGTGCCCATTGTGCAGGCGACCGGCATCTACCTGGTGCCGTTGATGGTCGGCACCCGCAACATCGCCTTCCCGCGCCTCAACGCCTTTAGCTATTGGGTTTATCTTTCGGGTGGCCTCTTCGCCTGGGTGTCCTTCGCCCTCGCGATGGCGCCGGATGTCGGCTGGTTCGCTTATGTGCCGCTGTCCGGGCCGGAATACGGTCCAGGCAAGCGCGCCGACGTCTGGGCGCAGATGATCACCTATACCGAGGTATCCTCGCTGGCCGTCGCCGTCGCGACCATCGTGACCGTGTTCAAGCAACGCGCGCCGGGCATGTCGTTGGACAAGATCCCGCTCTATGTCTGGGCTCTCCTGGTCACGTCCTTCCTCGTCGTCTTCGCCATGCCGGCGGTGATGATCACCTCGACCTTCCTGATCCTCGACCGCCTCGTCGGCACGCATATCTTCAACCCTGCTGAAGGCGGCGACGCGCTGCTGTTCCAGCATCTCTTCTGGTTCTTCGGTCATCCTGAAGTCTACATCATCTTCCTGCCTGCGACCGGCATGGTCTCGGCCATCATTCCCGCTTTCGCCCGGCGCCCAGCCTTCGGTCATCTCGGGCTGGTCCTGTCGCTGATCGCGGTCGGCTTCCTGTCGTTCGGCCTCTGGGTCCACCACATGTTCGCAACCGGGCTGCCGAAGCTCGGCGCGAGCTTCTTCACCGCATCCAGCATGTTGATCGCCATCCCCAACGGCGTTCAGATCTTCTGCTGGCTGGCCACTCTCTGGGACGGCAGGCCGGTGATCCGTACACCGCTGCTGTTCGTCTTCGGCTTCTTCTTCACCTTCGTCATCGGCGGCCTTACCGGCGTCATGCTCGCCTCGGTGCCGCTCGACCTGCAGGTGCACGACACCTATTTCGTCGTCGCCCATTTCCACTATGTGCTGATTGGCGGTTCGGTCTTCCCGCTGCTCGCGGCCGCCTATTTCTGGTTCCCCAAAATCACCGGCCGCATGATGAGCGAGCGTCTGGGACGCTGGCATTTCTGGCTGGCGATGATCGGCTTCAATGCGGCTTTCTTCCCTATGCACATTGTCGGCCTGTGGGGCATGCCGCGCAGGGTCTATACCTATCCGGCCGAGCTCGGCTGGGGAAACATCAATCTCTTCATTAGCGCCGGCGCGGTGCTCTTCTTCCTGAGCTTCGTGCTGTTTGCGTTCAACCTCGTTCATGGCGCATTGCGGGGAACGCCCGCAGGCGACAATCCCTGGGATGCCGGCACGCTAGAATGGGCGACTTCCTCGCCGCCGCCCGGCTATAATTTCGCCCGCATTCCGGTCGTGACGAATGTCGAGCCGCTCTGGGCCGAGCGCGGGGCGCTTCCTGTCGCGACCGGGCTTCGGGTCGACGTTCGCGAATTGCTCGTCTCCACCGTGGCGGAAGCCCATCCCGACATCCGCGAAAAATCGGCGACGCCGTCGATCTGGCCGCTGTTGGCGGCCATCGCCGTCGGCGCCACCTTCCTGTACTCGATCTTCACGCCCTGGGCGATCATCTGGGGCGCCGCGCCGATCGCCGTCACTCTGGTCGGCTGGTTCTGGCCGAAGGACAATCCGGAGGACGAGGAATGAACCAGCGTCCCGCCCTCGATCTTACCGGCCTCCCGACCTTTGGCCATGGCCCGCGCAGCCCGACCTGGTGGGGCACGCTTGGCTTCATGGCGCTGGAAGGCATGGGCTTCGCGCTGGCCGCCGGCGCTTACCTCTACCTCGTTACCTTGTGGCCCAACTGGCGCCTGAGCGCTCCGCAGCCCAACCATTGGCCGGGAAGCATCGTGACGCTGCTTCTCATCGCCAGCCTGGTGCCCAACCACATCCTCAACGGCCATGCCAAGCGATGCGCCATGCGGCCCGCGCGGATCGGAATGGTGGTGATGTCGCTGCTCGGCCTCGCGCCTCTCGTCGTGCGCTGGTTCGAGTTTCCCGCCCTGAATATCTACTGGGACACGAATGCCTACGGCTCGATGCTCTGGGTACTGCTTGGTCTCCACACCACGCATCTGATCACCGATGTCGGCGACACGATTGTCCTGACGGTGCTGATGTTCACGCACCATGGCTATAGCGGCCGGCGCTTCGGCGATGTCGGCGACAATGTCTTCTACTGGGACTTCGTGGTCCTCACCTGGATTCCGATCTACCTCCTCATCTATTGGCTACCGAGGTTAGGCTGAGATGCGCGCGCTGCGGCTGGGCACGTCCTGGGGAGGTTTGTTGTCGGGCCCTTTGGCCTGGGCAATCTCAACACAGCTGAACTACGCCCTCGTTCATTGGCAGTGCAATCGCCAGGTGCAGGTGGTGCTTCCGGTGGCGCTTTTGCTCGCGGTGTTTTCCCTGCTCGGCGGCGCGCTTTCATGGCGGGCGAAGCAGCAAGGCGGCGCGGCATTCAAACCGGACCGCACCCGCAGCACCGAGCGTTTCGTCGCCGATCTCGGCGTTCTCGCAGCATTGCTGTTCGCCCTCGTCATCATCATACAGGGCAGCGCCGCGCTCATCCTCGACGAGTGCCTGCGATGAGCTTCGAAGCCTTCTTCTCGACCTCGATCTGCTACGGCGCCGGTGCGCCGGAGGCCGGATGGACATTGGCGCTTCCCATCACGCTTCCCTTGGCGGCTATCGCGCTGCTCTACGCGCTCGGCGCGGGCCGCCTTTGGCGTCGCAGCGGCCGAGGCCGTCCCGAACGGCTGCGGCAAGCTCTGTTGTTCGCGGCCGGCTGGAGCGTGTTGGCCGTCGCGCTGGTCAGCCCCATCCATGCGCTCGGTGAGCGGGTGTTTTCCGCCCATATGATCGAGCATGAGTTGCTGATGGCCGTGGCGGCGCCGCTTCTTGTCGCCGCCTGTCCCGGCGCGGCCTTGATGTGGGCATTGCCGGCCGCACTGCGCCGAGGGACGGGAAAGCTCACCCATGGCAAGGTGCTGCAGGCGCTCTGGGCCTTCGCCGCTCGCCCGCTCAGCGCGACGATCCTTCATGGGATAGCGATCTGGGTCTGGCATGTCCCGGCGCTGTTCGAGGCAGCGCTGCAGCAGGGTGTGCTGCATTATGCGCAGCATGCGAGCTTCCTCGGCACCGCCCTGCTGTTCTGGTGGGTGCTTCTGCCGCGTTCCGGCCGACAGCAGACCTATGGCATTTCCGTCATGCATTTGTTCTTCACCTCGCTTCACACCGGCTTGCTCGGCGTCCTGCTGTTGGTCTCGCCAAAACTCTGGTATCCGGAGAATGCCTCCGGCGCCGCGCTCTGGCGCCTGAGCCCGCTCGAGGATCAGCAACTCGCGGGGCTTGTGATGTGGGTTCCGGCCGGGCTGATCTACGGCGGAGTCGCACTGCTGCTCGCCGGCCTTTGGATAAGCAACAGCGGAACCAGGGAGGCGGCCCATGCGCTCCGACCTGGCTAGGCTGCTCGGGGGCGTCCTCGTCGCGATCGTGCTTCTGGTGGTCGTAATCGCGGCGACGACCTTGTGGCTCTACCGCCGCGAGCGTGTCCAACACGAGTCGGACGTGGCGACCGGCGGCGTGGGCGCGCGCGCCATTCCGATCATGACAGCGAATGGCTGCTCAGGCTGCCATACGATTCCCGGGGTGCCGGGGGCGCAAGGCCAGGTCGGGCCGCGGCTCGACGGCAGCCTCGCCGGGCGCATCTACATCGGCGGTGTGCTGGCGAACAATCCGGAGAATCTGATCCGCTGGATCCGCTCGGCACGGGAAATCAATCCGCACACCGCCATGCCCTCGACAAGGATCACAGAGCAGCAGGCGCGCGACATCGCGGCCTATCTCTATGCCCTCAGATGATCAGCCCTCGCCGCCACGCCGGGACCACAGGCCGCGACCGGGATCATAACCGGCCACCGCCGCCAGGAAGAATGCCACGAGACAGGCGACAACAACGAGCATGGAAACCAAGTCGAACCGCAGGTAGAGCGCAAAGCGGATCAACTCGACCGCCGAGCTGAATGGATTCCAGGCGGCGATCGTCGCCAGCACCGGACTGGCTTCAGCGAGGCGCCAGATCGGATAGAGGGCCGTCGAGGCGAAGAACATCGGGAAGATGACGAAATTCATCACGCCGGCGAAGTTTTCCATCTGAGTGGACATCGAGGAGACCAACAGACCGAACGCGCCGAGCATCAAGCCCGACAGCACGAGCGCCGGGAACACGGCGACATAGCCCAGGACCGGCGGCCGCACGTCCCAGAAGCGCGCCACGAAAAGAAACAGATAGACGAGCGGCAGGCCGACAATCACGCTGGCAAGCAGGCGCGCGGCAAGCAGGTACCAGCGCGGCAGCGGGGCCGTCAGCAAAAGGCGCATGCTGCCCATCTCGCGGTCATAGACCATGGCCAACGAGCTCGCCATTGCGTGGAACAGCAGCATCATGGCCGCCAGCCCAGGCACTACATAGACCTCGTAAAGAACATAGGTCTGGTAGGGCGGCGTGATCGACAGGCCGAGAACGGAGCGGAAGCCGGCCGCGAAAATCGCCAGCCAGACCAGCGGCCTCACCATTGCGGAGAACAGGCGCGCGCGCTGCCGCAGCGAGCGCAGCATTTCCCGCTGCAAGATGCCGTCGAGTGCCCGTAATGCGTGATCGACTTTCATGGCGAACCCGTCAGCAAGGCGAATGCTTCAGCGACGCTTCCTACGCCGAGTTCGGGCGCGATGCGGTCCGCGGGGCCGGTCCAGCAAACCCTACCCCGATCCAGCACCACGACGTCATCGTCGGCCGCTACTTCTTCGAGAAAATGCGTCGCCCATAGGACGGCGATGCCACGTTCACGGCAAAGGTTCCTTACATGCTGCTCGAGCGCGCTCCGTCCCGGCACGTCAAGCCCGGTGGTCGGCTCGTCGAGCAGCAGCAGGCGCGGGCCATGCATCAGCGCCCGCGCAATCTCCACACGCCGGCGCTGGCCGCCGGATAGCGCGCTGGTCCGATCGTCGATCCTGTCCAGCACTTCGAGGCGGCTCAATTCCTCCCGTGAGCGCGCCTTGCTCAGTTCCGTCGGAAGTCCGTGCAGTGCGGCGTGGTAGCGCAGGTTCTCGCCCGCCGTCAGATCGAGATCGAGCGTCGGCAACTGGAAGACGACGCCCATTTGCGCGAGCGCGGCGGACGGGTTCGCCTGCATCGCCATATCGAATACACGCACCAGCCCGGTGCGCGCGTAGTAGAGACCGGTGATCAGCGAGAACAACGTTGTCTTACCGGCGCCGTTACGGCCAAGCAGGATACACATTCTGCCTTCAGCCACGGTGAACGAGACATTCTGGAGAACCTGCCGGGTTCCGAAGCTGTGGCTAAGATTCTCGATCGCCAGGGCGGTCATGGGCCGATCACGACGCCCCATGGACCGCGCCCCACCGGCAGCGACTTCACGACCTCCTGGTTCTCCAGGTCGATGAAGGAGATATCGCCGGAGTTGCCGTTGGCGCTGATCAGTTGCTTCTGGTCGCCAGAGAGCGCGACATGCCAGGGCCGCTGGCCGACGAGATAAAGGCGCCTGACCGTGAATGTCTTCGTGTCGACCTCGGCAATCCTGTTGGCTGGGCCGAGCGCGACATAGGCAGTCGCGCCGTCGCGTGACATCTCGATGCCGACCGCTTGCACGCCCTCACGCCGAATGCCCGGCACCTCGAACTCGATCTTGCCCGTTTGAGCGCGTGTCGCAGTGTCGAAGACCGTGACGGTGCCTCGGATTTCGGACGCCACCCATAATTGCTTGCCGTCCACCGAGAACGCCGCGGCGCGCGGCCGCGTGTCGACGAGCAGATTGTCGATGAGTTCGAGCGTAGTGGCGTCGATGAGATGGACCATGCTCGTCGTCTCCGACGTGCAGGCGACGGTTCGGCCATCGGCGCTGATCGCCATGCCCTCAGGCTCGACGCCGACATCGACTGTTCCGATGATCTTGGCGCCAGCGATATCCACCACCGAGACCTGGTTGTCGTTCTCGTTGGCGACGAAGAGCCGCTTGCCGTCCGGGTGCACGACAAAGAATTCCGGATCGGCGCCCGAAGGCAGTTGACCGACGACCTGCCGCTTGGCGAGATCGACCATGTCGATGCGGTTGTCGTCGCCTTCGGCAACGAAGAGCACCTTCTTGTCGACCGAAAGCGCCATTCCGCGCGGGCGCCGGCCGACATCGATCGCCGCCTGTAATGTCATGGTCGGCCCGTCGACGACCGCAACGGTGTTGTCCTGCTCGTTGGAGACGTAAATCGTCTCGGCCGCCGCGGGAGGGACAAGGACCAAGAACAGTACGAGCGCGATCAGAATTTGCATGCGCTCTCCTCCAGATCGATGCCCAGAGTGTCGAGCGGGGTGCGCTGATGCAGAAAACCCGGTTGTGGCGAACTGGAAACAAGCAGCCGGGGGCCCGCGATCAGAATGGGCTGGCGCATCTGCCCGTCCCACGGACGGAAACTCAGCCCTTGCCCCTTGAAGCCGGCGAGCAGGAAATCGTCGCTGCGCAGATACTTTGCGATGGCGGTCGGATCGAGGCTGTGCAACCGCGTTGCCGCCTCGCCGACGCTTCTGACCGCCAGCCAGGCGGCGTAGTCGCTGGGCAGCATCCAGCGTCCGGCCTGCTTGTGAAAGCGGTCCTGGAGCTGCGTGGCGCCCCATTCTTCGTCGACAGCGCTCCAGCCGGTGGCGACCAGCCCTTGCGTCCCGGCCACCGCCCTCGGCAAGGCGGTGCGCCCCTCGAGATAAGCGCCGAATTCGTCGGCTTCGTCGGCGACGACCAGAACATCATAGTCGCCGACCTGCGTTGCGGCAGGTATCTCCGTCTGGAGCGTGACATGTCCGGTGTCGGCGCGGCCGCTGGCCGGCCGGAACGTCCAAGGTTTGTCGATGGTGATCTGCGCCCCGAAACGCGTCGCTGCCCGTCGAAAGGCCGCCGCCATGGCCAGGTCGCCGGGATGCGGACCAGTCAGCAGGAACCAGTGCTGCCAGCCTTTCCAGACCAGATATTGCGCCAGGGCGTCGGCCAGCATGGCGCGGCTCGGAATGGTGTGCAGAACGTTTCTTCGGCAGTCCTCCCGACGCAGGCTGTCATCAGGATCGCGGCTGTTGAACAGCGTCATCCGCTCGGCACCGGGCGCTGCGCTCGCCTGCAGCAATTGCGCGGCATCGAGATCGGCAACGACGAAGCTGATGCCGGCGGCCGCGAACGCGTTGACAGCTTCGGCAGGTGCTTCGCCCGGCTTGAGAACCCTTTCTTGCAGCCGAAATTGCTGGCCGAGAAAGCGGCCGGTGCCGGTGTCGTCGGCAATGCCCAGCCTGGCGCCTTGCAGACCATCATCTGTGACGGCCTCGTCCAATGGCCCAAGGGGTAGAGGCAGTTTGCGCTGTTCGCCGAGATAGCCAATCACCATCGTTGGCGGCTCGGCAAGCGCGGGAACGGCGAAGGCGAGCAGACCGACAAACGCCAGCGCCAGCCTCGTCTGACTCAGGTCGAGCAAGCCAAGTTGGATGTTCGAAATCGCCACGGGAACTCCAGGACCGCAGCGACCTAATGATTTTCAGCAAGGAATGTTCCTAGACGGCAAACCGAGTCGAGCCCGCCCTGCTGAAAGCAGGGCGGGCTTGGAGCCTAGACCGGTGGTGGGAGGACCGACCCGGGCTCCAACTTGTGGAACCTCCGATTGTTCCTGCTTCCGAAGTCAGCGTTTCGCGCTGTCGCTGTCCATGTCTGCCCGCGCCAGGAATTGTTCTGTGACCTGCGGCAGGTTGCTCTTCAGCCACTCGGCCATCGCTTCCTCCTCACGCAGGTTCTGTTCGCACACGCGGGCAATCTCGGCCTCGCCCGCCGCATTCGCCGCGGCGATGAGGATCGTGTAGGAGGCGATTTCCATATGTTCGAAAGTGTAGCTCGCCAGCGAGCCCTTCATGACTTCGTCGCCGGCGAACACGCCGCTGATCGACTGCGCCGTGGCAGTCAGCTTGCCGCCTGCATCCTTCAGCATGGACGATCCTTCGTCGAGCCCGTCCAGGCAGCTCTTCAGCCGTCTTGCCTGCTCTTTCGTCTCTTCCAGATGAGCGCGAATTCGCTCGCTAAGCTCAGGGTAACTCTCGATCCGGCTCAATTGTCCCGACAGCATTGTCTCTGCCTGCTCCTCCATGGCGTGAGCGTCCCTCAACCATTGGACAAGCCATTCGCGCGATTCAGCCATTTTAGTGTCTCCATCGATCTGACGCCGCCCGAACCGCCGGCGGCGTGCATTGTTCCTTGAACGTGAGTTCCGATTACGATTCCCGCGAGGAGAACGGATCGGAATCGGAGAGCTTCTGGCGCACCGACTCGTCGGTCTTGTCGGCCGCGGCCTTGACGACACCGCCGACCTTGCCGGCCAGCGTCCCCTCGTTTGACGCCAGCCGTCCGGCTTCGTCGCTCGCCGTCTGGTAGGCTTCGGCCGCAACTTGCTTTGCGGCGTCGAGGCCTTCTTTCAAAGTCTCTCCGGCAGTGTCCCGAAGCTTCTCGCGATAGCCGCCCAATTGCTCGTCCTCGAGTTCCGTGTGGGGCAGCATGGCGCCGATCGCAGCTCCGATGGCGAGGCCGACGGCGGCCGCAGCGAGAGGCTGGTCCTGAAGCAGATTGTGCGCGGAACGGCCGGCGCTCGTTGCCATGTCGGCCGTAGCTGCCGCCGACCTCGCAAGCGTGTCCGCAGCGCTGCTTGCCATGTCCGACACTGTACCGGCTGCTTCGCTTGCCATTCCCGAGACAGTTGCGGTCGCTCCGCTGGCCGCTTCGCCAACAGAGTCGGCCGCATCCGAGACCCTGGAACCCATTCCCGCACCGAATGCCCCGTGATCGAGCCCGGGACCGCGCCGCGTCACACCATCGGCACCCGCCGACGCGGTAGAAGCGCCACTGCCCAACATCAGCCAGGCCAGGCCCGCGCCGATCACTGTCAGGGGCAACGGATTGTCCCGCACCTGGACCTTCAGGTTGTGGAGCATGTCGGAGCCTGTGCCATCCCTGAAAAGCCCAGTGAACTCGTCGAAGAGCTGGCCGGGAGTCATCTTGTCGCGAATGGAGTCGGCGGTCGCCACCACCCTTGCGCGCGTGGCTTCCGCCTCGCGTTCGAGCTCGGCTGCGGATTTCTCGGTCATCTCGCTTGTTCCTTGATCACGTTCACGTCACGCTTGAGCTGTTCTTGTGTACGGTCCGGCGCGAGCTCGGAGGGTGCCATGCTTGCCATGCCCGTCCGCAACAGGATCACGCCCAGAACGGCAACCACCACACCGACGAGCAAGGCGGACCACCCGGCGCCCAGACCAAGGCGAGCCAGGGCGATGACCAGCGCCTGCAACAAGACCAAAAGCGCCGCGAGCAGGCATATCGCGCCGCCCAGCACCTCGACGGCGCCTGCGCCGGCCTTGGTCGCGCTCTCCGAGATTTCCGCCCTTAGGAGCCTGGCCTCCGTTTGCACGAGCCTGCTCACCTGTTGCGCCAGATCGGCGACCAATGTGCCGAGACTTGGATTATCCTGAGTGCTCATTTCTTCAGCTCCGCTGCCTTTCCCGGTATGCCGCCGTCGGAACCCCAGTTGGCTGGAGCGTCATCCCGGCGGGCGCTCGTTCCCGTGCCGGTTTGGCCGGAATGTTCACGCGTGGCCGCGCCCTGCGTCGGGCGGCGGGTTCCGGGCGGCGAAGCCTTCATGAAGCGGCCAAGCGCCAGTCCCGCCAGAACCGAACCGGCAAGGAGCGTTCCAGGATTCTCCCGGCCAAAAGACTGGACGTCTTCGAGCACCTGTCCGAACGGCTTTTCCTTCAACGAGGAGGACAGCCGTTCCAGCCCGCTCGCCGCCTCCTGCATGAATTTCGAGGCCGCGCCCTGGTCGCTCTCGGCCAGGTGATCGCTCGCGGCGCGCAGGGCGCCGCCGAAAGCAGACAGGCTCGATCCGATATCGCGCTGCGCCTGCTCGGCTTTTTCCGTGGCGGCCTGCTGGGCTTCGGCCGCATACGCCCCAGCCCTGCGGGCAACCTCGTCGCGGGCATCGTGGAGCGCTTCGCCGGCGCTTTGCGTTTCTTCCTGGATCCTGTCGGAAACTTCGTCCTTTGCCCTAGCAAAGTCGGCGGGCTCGCGGCCCCGATCGTTCTCGCGCTGCATGGTGCCTCCTAGTGAAAACCGAGGAAGGAAAGCACCGCTAGCACAACGACGATCAGACCGATGAGATAGATGACACTGTTCATGGCGCAGCCTCCTCCATGCCAATCCAACTTCGCGCCGGCTGCTATGTTCCCCCGCACGGGCAGCTTTTTAGCAAACCGTCATTTGTCCTCGGGCTGCGCCTTGAAAGCGGCAAGCTCCTCGTCGGGGCAGAGCAGTCTGGGGCGCGTCGGATCGGAAATATCGAGCTTGTCCCAGGGAATGCGATAAAGGCCTTCACGCCGCCGCAACGCGAAGAAGTCGAGCAAGGCGGTGCCGATGGTCGAAGCGGACAAGCGCTCGAACGCGGCGAAGATCCCGACATGGAATTCGGTGACGACAAGGTCGCTGCCGTCCCGCTCGGCGATGATCTCCTCGATATAGCCGATGCTCCTGCCGTGCTCGGAGAACACGCGCCTGCCGGCAAGGTGATCGAGGTGCACGGTCGCCATGCTCACGCTCCCGGGATTCGACCGACCACATGTTCGCGCAGCCAGTCCTGCCAGGCGAAGATCCTGGTCCGGCGCACGTCGATGTCGAACTCGATATCGACGCCGATGTCGCGCACCTTGTTCCAGGCGATCCGGTGCGGCCGTGCCTGCTGTTTGCCGCTCAGCCTTGCCGCGAGCTTCGCCGTCCATCTTGCGGGCGCCGGGCCAAGCCGTCGCGCCAGCGCGATCGAGCCGAGTTCAACGGCGCTTACCCTGGGCGGCTTGCCCGGCCTCAGCTCGGCGACAATGCTATCCACCTTGCCGGTCTTGACCTGCTCGCGATCGACGACCTGCTTGTCCAGTATGTCGCGCAGCAACTGCATCACGTGCCTCCGAATATCTGCAGTGGAATGGACACCACCGCCAGCACGAAGCCGAGCGCGATGACGAAGATCACGGCCGCGTTCGAAACGACGCCATTGCGGTGCTCGCCGACATAGCGGTCGTCATTCAGCAGGAAAAGGAAGGGCACGACCGTCAGCGGCAGGCTCGCCGCGGTCAGCGCCATCGAGAAGATGGTGAGCTTCAACGGGTCGAGACCGAGCATGATCGGAACGGCGGCAAGGAAGAGCGTCAGCGTGTAGACCAGGCTGAAACCGGGATCGTCGCGGGGCTTGAGATCCTCGCCCCAGTTCCAGCCGAACCCTTGTGCGACGAGATAGGCCTGCTGCAAGGCCACTTCGAGCGCGGCGCCAAAGCAGGCGATTGCCAGCGAAGCAACGAAAAGGACAAAACCCCAGAAGCCGAATATCGGGATCAGCATCAATGGCAGCTGGTTATAGTCGTCCACTTCGGTAACGCCATGAGCGCCAAGCACGAGCGCGGCCACGACGAGAACGCCCACGGAAATCGTCCCGCCGAAACTCATGCCGAGGCCGGCAATCGCCCGATTGGTGCCGAGATAGCTCTTGTCCCACTGATCCTCGATCGCGCCGGAGGAATAGAACATGAAAAGGTAAGGCGAGATCGAGGCGCCGAGAATGCTGACGGCCATGAACCAGTATTTCGCCGTGTCATGGTGCGGCAGGCTCGGTACTGCGCCGACAGCCACTTCTTTCCATTCAGGCCGAAACATCACGGCCGCGACGACGAAGCAGACGGTGACGAGGCCAAGCATCGACACCCCTTTCTCGATGAGGCCAAACGTTCCTTTCCACAGCAGCAGCCACGCCAGGAAAGCCACCGGCAAGGCCCACCATTGGAAACCGATTCCCGTGGCAAGCTCGGCGGCAATGGCAACACCGCCGATCTCGGCGGAAAGCACCAGGAAGTTGACCAGCAAGACTGCAAGCAGCGGCCAAATGAACGCGTTGAAGCCGAACCTCTCGCGGATGCCGTCAGCGATGGTGTGATGACTGACCGCAGCGAAGCGGCCGGCCATCTCGACCAGGAAGATGATGCAGATGGTGCCGAGCACGACCGCCCAGATGAGCTGGAAGCCGAACAGCGCGCCGGCCTGTGCCGCCGTCGCCATCGACCCGACCTCCAGGAAGCCGCCGACGCTGGTGACGACACCAAGCGAGATCTCGAGCAGCTTCTTCATCGGCCCGGCGAGAAATATTGTCGATAGGCGGCGGCGAGGTCGCCTTGCGCGGCGCGAAGCTCCTGCTGCGCCTGGCTTGCCCCGGCGTACTGTCCGGCCTCGACCGCGTCCTTGGCCCGCCTTGCCGCGTTCGACAGCCGGCTGAGAGCCTCTGCCAGCGCATCCCGCTTTGCCCGGTCGGACGGCGACGCCGATTGCACTTGCCGGCCGGCGTCGTCGAGTGTCTCGGCAAAGGATTGCAAGGCGGACGATGCGTAGCGGGACGGCGCGGCGCCGGCGAGCCAGGCATCACTTACCAGCACCGCCGACTGTGCCGTCGAGGCTGCAAGCTTCGATTGCTGGTCGACGGTTTCAGACGAGGAGCAGGAGGCAAGCGCCAGCGCCAGCAGAGGCAGGAAGGCCCGGCACGGCCGGGCAACGGTGCGCAACATCTTCCACTCTTTGCAATCGCTTGAAATCACGATGATAAAGCCGCACCCACGGGAAAGTTCCTCCGTGTTCGGGATTTGCGCCACCGATTGCCTGCTGCAGCGCGCGCGGAGACAGGGTTCGGCTTTCCCACCCTGGCCGGGAATTGCAATTTCTTGTCGGTAAAAAAACGCGGCTGGTTCTCCGTTGGAAGCCCGCCGAACCTCGGCCGTATTACTTTATTCCGCGGGCCGCGCACTTAATCATGTCGTACGAGCCGGTTGCTTCGCCATGTCACCAATATTGGCAAGAGCCGCAACCTTGTCGATCATCGCTAGGATCGCCTTCGGATTGCTTTGATGCACCATATGTCCGGCACCCGGGACGATATCCAGAAGTGAATGGCTTATCTCGTCTTGAAGCCGCAGCGCCTCGGCCTTGGCATCGAACAGCTGGTCGCCCGCGCCGGCAATTATCCCGACAGGGACGGCGATGTCGGCATATCGACGATTTGGGAAAAATGCCGATGCGAGCATCAGGAAGGATTCAGCGGAGATGGATCGCAGCTGCGAGGGCCGGCTCGCCAACCCCCTTGTCGTTGTCGCGAAAGGGATCGCGATCGTTGCCGGATGAAAAATCTTCTTCATCGCCCAGCGCCAGTTCAGCCTGACCAGCGAAGGCAGCACCGCGTGGCGCAGCACCGTCCCGATCAGCGGAACCGCCGGCAGCGCGGAGATAGCAAGGGCAAGCCTTGGCGACGGGTAGTGATAGCCGGCGACGACAACGACGCCGGCAACCGACCGGGGATGCCGGCGCGCCATCTCGAACGCCACCGCTGCCCCCCAGGAATGGCCGACAACCATGTAGCGCTCGATGCCGAGTTTCGCGACTGCGGCATCGATGAGGTCGGCCTGGGCAGCCGCGGTCCAAGGTCTGCCGGCCGGACGTGGACTCATGCCGAAGCCGGGCCTGTCGAAGGCAAGTACGCGATATCTGGCGGCGGCCCTGCCGAAGATGCCGCTTGTCGTGAAGTCTTCCGCCGAGGCGCCATTGCCGTGCAACAGCAGAAGCGGTTGCCCGTTGCCCGCCTCCAGGAAATGCAGCTTCGTTCCCAGGAGATGGATGAAGCGCCCGAGCGGACGTGCGGCCAACGCCCGTCTCGCCAGGAGATTGTTATAGAGCGCCAGCCCGAACGTTGCGCCCGCAAGCAACAGAAGCAGGTTCTTCCTGGACTTTGCCGTCATGTTTGGAAATCAAGGCGGGGGTGGTAGGCGACCTTTGCAGTGGTGCCCCGCTCGCTATCAGGCCGACCCTTTCTGAGGCAGATCGGTCTCTTCCTGGACTTGGTCGCGCAGGCTCTGCTCGGCCTCCTTCTTATCAGCCCCGGCCGGCGGCTTTTGCCGGGCGAGCTCGCGATCCACAACCTTGCGCGAGCCTTCAACCGGATCTTCTTGCGGTGAGCCCCTGTCCGCTCCTGCTTGCTGGCCGGTCCTGCCACTGCTTGGAGTGGATCGCACAGGATCGTCGTTTTGGCGCGACTTCGTCATTGAGGACCTTCTCCGCTTTGGTCGGATGTCTGCTGGCTTCCGGGCAGGTTGGAAGCAGGGTCCAAACCTCTGTGGCCGCCCTTTGTTCCGTGCGCGGCGCGACCGGCCTCGCCACCTTCCGCAACCGGGCCGAACCAACGGCTGCTTACTGCAACAAATGTGGTTGAGGCTGAACCGCTGCACTTCTACGACTGCGGCAAGCGTCCGGTTGCCTCCTGCGTCCGCCTCGCGACGGAGGAACCATGACGCGCCACTCTCCACTCAGCCTTTTGGAATTCGAAGCGCTCACGCAAGCAGCTTCGAAACTGTCGAAGGATCACGGCGAAACGCTGGAAAGCGTGGTGACCTCATTGTTCGAAGCGCTGCGCGAAGGAGAGACCTGCCCAAAGGCGGTTCTGGACGCGGTAATCGCGGCGCTTACCAAGGAGACCCGCTAGACGAGTCGGCCGGCCGGCCGGACCCCTCGGCATCACCCTTGTTCAGGCTCAACGGCTTCCAGGGCATCGATCACAGGCGCCAGCGAATTCTCTTCATCGGGACTGGATTCCGACCCTCTGTTTTCCTCGCCGGTTTTGTCGAGCGCACGTTGAATGGCGTCTTCAATGTTGCCCACCTCCTGCTCACGCACCTCGCGACCATAGCCGGCGGCATCAGCATCCTGCTCGAATTGCTGCGCCAGCATCGGAACGCTGATCTCGGTGTCGGTTGGCAAGTTGCCGACATTCTCCTCCAGCCAGCTGCGCAGGAATTCCTTCGTCGCGTTCATGGAGCACCTCCTCGACGCCAGATAACCGGACGACGGCACCGAGGTTCCCGTAAATCCGAAACCGCGAGGAACGAACGAACCAACGGGCGGTTGGGAGTCCGAAAATCCGGTGAGGCATTCCATGGCTTTCCACGACGACAGCGTTTCACACGAGCGCGACGATTCCGCCCCAGGCCAGGACAAGCTCCTGTTCCTGCCCAACATCTCCATCAACGGCCTGATCGATGATGAGACGGTCAGCTTTTTCTTGGGTCGCCTGGAGACCGTGCGAAAAAACGGTCAGGACATGATCATGGAGTTGAACACGAGCGGCGGCGATGCGGACGCCGCGCGCCGCATGGCGCTGGAGGTTCGGCTCTTTCGTCGGCATTCCGGCAGGGATGCATTTTGCGTCGGAAAGACGAAGGTCTATTCGGCGGGAGTGACAATCTTCGCCGCCTTCCCGACGCAAGACCGCTTCCTGACCGAGGATGCCGTTCTTCTCGTGCATGAGCGGCGCATGGAAACAAGCATTGCGCTCAACGGCCCGATTCGATCCTGCATCCAGATCGTTCGCGAGCAGCTTGCCTTGCTGGAGAATCGCGACGTCTGGAGATGGAAGGCTTCAGGGAACTTGTCGAAGGCAGTTCGCTCAGCGCGGACGAGCTTTACCGGCGCGCGACGGAGAATTGCTACATCAACGCCGCCGAGGCGCTCAGTCTTGGAATGATAGGGGGGATCCTGCGTTAGAATGGCACATTCGGGGACCGCACTTTCCTGTCGGACAACTTGCGGCCGAAGGATGAAGAGAGTCGCCAAAGTGGGGGTGGCGACATGCCGATCGCTAGGCATAGCACCTCGCGCACCGGGCCGACCTGGTGGGAACCCGGGTTGCTCTGAGCCGTTCGCAGGCATGGCAACATTGCAGCTTCGAGAAGCGCTGACGAAGGTCGGCACACTGACGTCCCGGCCTGCGGCCTTTCTGATCTTGGGCGGTTACACTGTCTCCTGGTTTCTCTTCGAGCGGGAAACGCTTGACTGGCACGGCGCCGCGACGCTGATCACCTGGGCAATGACGCTGTTTATCCAAAGGGCTGAGCATCGCGACACCCAGGCCCTTCAGGCGAAACTCGATGAGCTGATCAAAGCGAACGACAAGGCTCGCAACGAGATCGCCGAGATGGACGACAAAGAGCCTGAGGAGATTGAGCGAATACGCGATGGCGGGCAAAGGAGGAGTTGACATCTCGCCTCGACCTCAACCGAACTCCGTTCGGAGCTAAGTCGTTGTGAGCACGGCGCCAGCGGTGATCGGTATTCTTAGAACAAACGCCGGAGCAGTTTGCGGCGCCCACTCCGACCGCGCTGTTCCAACATGGCGATCTCCTGGGAACTTCAGGCCTCCCGGCGGATTAGGATGAGTGCCGCAGGCATATCACCACACCGCAAGGAGGATCTAAAATGCCGAAGAAAGCCTCGTCCGCGACCTCGAACGGCTTGGAAAGCCTGTTCCTGGACGGACTGAAAGACATCTACTACGCGGAAAAGAAGATCCTGAAGGCTTTGCCAAAGCTGGCAAAAGCAGCACAGTCCGAAAAGATAAGCGCCGCTTTCGAAAAGCACCTCAAGGAAACTGAAGACCAGGTGGATCGCCTGGAGCAAGTCTTCGACATGCTCGGCAAGCCGGCCAGGGGCAAGACCTGCCCGGCCATTGACGGCATCATCGAGGAGGGCTCGGAAATTCTCGAAGAGTACAAGGACGAGCCGGCGCTCGACGCAGGACTGGTGGGTGCTGCCCAAGCGGTCGAGCACTATGAAATCGCGCGTTACGGTACGCTGATCGCATGGGCTGAACAGCTCGGTCTCAAGGACGCTCTTCCGTTGCTCCGACAGACCCTGAAGGAAGAGTCGGCAACCGACGAGGCGCTCAACACTCTTGGTGAAAGCGACGCCAACCAACGTGCTTTGCAGGCGGCCTAGCAACGCCCAACACTTTGCATTGGCGGCGCCGTCGCTCCGTGCGGGCTGCAGAAAGGAGAACTCGATGAAGAAGACCTGGAAGAAACCAACCATGTGTCAGGTGGCGGCGGGCTTCGAAATTTCGCGATATCTACCTGCTGAAATCCGGCGGAAAAAGTAACCCGTGAATTGCATGCCCTGCTCAACGGGGCATGCAATCTTTGCGATATCGGAAGACGTGGACGCAAATCGACCGCAGCCGCAAGAGTGGCGCCGGTCAGTTGGCTCGCTGGGCATGCATTGACATGCGCGTGAAGATCATCGGATCGGCAGCGGGAGGCGGCTTTCCGCAATGGAACTGCAATTATCGCCTGAGCCGCGCGGCCCGCGCCGGTGTGCCCGGTCTGCGCTCCCGAACCCAATCGTGCGTCGCCGTATCGGCGGACGGAACAGGTTGGGTTCTCTTCAACGCATCGCCCGACATCCGTCAGCAGATTGCGCAAACGCCCGAGCTGCAGCCCGCGGCGGACGCACCGTTGCGCTCGACACCTATCCGAGCCGTGATGCTGACCAATGCCGACGTGGACCATGTCGCGGGGCTGCTAAGCCTGCGTGAACGAGAGCCTTTCGCGATCTATGCGACCGCGCGGGTGCTGGCGACGCTGGAGGCCAATTCGATCTTCAATGTTCTCGATCCGGCGATCGTGCCGCGGCGTCTCTTGGCGCCGATGGAGGAGACGGCGATCTGCGGCGCGGACGGCCACCCGACCGGCGTGATCGTCGGCAGCTTCCCGGTGCCGGGCAAGGTCGCGCTCTATCTCGAGCAAGGAGGCGATCCCGGCGCCGATTTCAGCTCCGACACGGGCGACACGATCGGCGTCCGTATCAGCGGAGCGGTCGGTCGCGGCGCGATTTTCTACGTGCCGGGCTGCGCGCGCATCGACGCAGCGCTGCGCGCGCGGCTGGCTGATGCCACCTGCCTTGTGTTCGACGGCACCGTCTACACGGACGACGAGATGATCAAGGCAGGGGTCGGCCCGAAAACCGGCGCACGCATGGGACATATCGCAATGTCGGGAGAAGCGGGTTCGATCGCCGGCCTGGCCGATGTGAAGATCGCTCGCCGTATCTTCATCCATATCAACAACACCAATCCTGTTCTGGACGAGAATTCCGCCGAGCACGCGGCGATCAAGGCGGCTGGCTGGGAAGTCGCCTTCGACGGCATGGAGATGGAATTTTGAGCGATTTCCACGATGCGGCCCGAGGCGGCCTGTCAAAGCGCGAGCTCGAAGCCGCGCTGCGGCGGGTCGGCGACGAGCGCTACCACAACCGCCATCCTTTCCATCACAGGATGACCGCCGGCGCCCTGTCGAAGGCCGAAATGCAGGCCTGGGCGCTGAACCGCTATTGCTACCAGGCCGTCATTCCGCGCAAGGACGCCATGATCCTGGCTCGTGCCGAAGATCCGGCTTTTCGCGCCGCCTGGCGCAAGCGCATCGAGGACCATGACGGCGAGGACGGCTGGAGCGGCGGCATCGCGCGCTGGCTGCATCTGGCGACCTCGCTCGGGCTCGATGCCGAAGCGGTCAAGAGCGAAAGGCTGGCGCTGCCGGTGACCCGCTTCGCCGTCGGCGCCTATCTCTCCTTCTGCACCAACCGTACGCTGCTCGAGGCGGTCGCGTCCTCGCTGACCGAGATGTTCTCGCCGGCCATCATCGGCGAGCGCGTGCCGGCGATGCTGGCCAGATACGATTACATCACCGAGGACACGCTGGCCTATTTCACGCAGCGACCGGAGCAGGCGAAGCGCGACGCCGACTTCGCCCTCGCCTATGTGCTCGTCCACGCCGACACGCCCGAACGCCAGCAGCAGGCGATCGATGCGCTGGTGTTCAAATGCGATATACTGTGGGCCATGCTCGATGCGCTCCAGCATGCCTATGGCGCGCCGGGGAACATACCGCCAGGCGCCTTCCGTCCGGAGGCGGCCTTATGACGACGACGCTGCGCGAAAGAGCCATCGTGTCGCTGCGCTCCGCGCCATCGCTGCCCAGGCATGTGCGCATCCATTACGACCCCGTGCGACTGGCCTTCGCCGTGCTTGCGCCGGAGAAGGTGTTCTGGCCGAATGACATCAGTCTCGACATACTGCGCCGCTGCGACGGGCAATCAACCGTCGAGCGCATCATCGCCGATCTTGCGGCCGATTATGACGCGGATCCGCAGGACGTGGCGGACGATGTCATCGCTTTCCTGCAGGAATGGTCGGACAAGCTTTTGGTAAAGCTGTGAGCAAGGCGCTCCTGCCTCCGATCGGCATGCTGGCGGAACTGACGCATCGCTGTCCGTTGCAGTGCCCCTATTGCTCCAATCCGCTCGAATTGCTGAAGGCCAACCTCGAGCTCGACACGCAGACTTGGCTCGATCTCTTCTCGCAGGCCGCCGATCTCGGCGTCCTGCAGGTGCATCTTTCCGGCGGCGAACCGACGCTGCGCCGCGACCTCGAGCAACTGATCGCCGGCCTTTCGGCGCGCGGCGTCTACACCAACCTCATCACCGCCGGCGTCGGCATTGCCGCAGGCCGCATCGAAGCCTTTGCCGAAGCCGGTCTCGACCACCTGCAACTGAGCTTCCAGGGCGCTCGCCCAGTGACCACCGACCGTATCGGCAACCACCGGGGCAGCCACGAGAAAAAGCTGGAGACGGCGCACCGCGCCCGCGCGGCCGGGCTGCCGCTCACCATCAACGCGCCCGTCCATCGGCACAACATCGAGGAAGTGCCGGAATTCATCGACCTCGCGCTCTCCCTGGGTGCTGAGCGGCTCGAGATCGCCAACGTCCAATATGCCGGCTGGGCGCTCGCCAATCGCGATTTGCTGATGCCCGACCGTGCCGCCGTCGACCGGCAGGCCGACATCGTCGCGGCTGCGCAGGAACAGCTAGCCGGCATCATGAACATCGATTTCGTCACGCCCGACTATTTCGCCATCTATCCCAAGCCATGCATGGGGGGCTGGGCGCGCGACGCCTTCATAGTGACTCCCGACGGCACCGTGTTGCCGTGCCATGCCGCCCAGACGATTCCCTCGCTCCGCTTCGAGCGCTTCGGAGACCGCAGCCTCGCCGAGATCTGGACCGACTCACCGGCCTTCAACGCCTTCCGGGGCACCGAATGGATGCGGGAGCCGTGCCGAAGCTGCGAGCGTCGCGAGGTCGACTGGGGCGGCTGCCGGTGTCAGGCATTAGCGATTGTCGGCCATGCCGCTGCAACAGATCCAGCCTGCATCAAGTCGACAGCGCACGCCCGTATGGCCGCCTTGGTCGATGAAACGCGGCGCAGCAATACCGCCGGAGACGATGCTTTCATGTATCGCCGGATAGGATCTGATTTTGACGGTAGGAACAATCGCCGTCGATAGGCCCCAGCTTCGCCTACCAGCGACGGTCCATCTCGGCCATTGATATACACTTCGCTTGGGAGGCAATTCCCTCAGCGCAAAAGGCCGTCGATATCGAAGTCTTCCCAGCCTCTCAGGCGGGGCGCATCGTCCCGGCTCTCGTCAGTGTTACTTGCGGCCCCGCCGCGCTTCTTTTGGGAGCGCTTCAGAGCCGCCCTTGCGGCGGCGCGTCTCCGGTTCTCGGCAGCTGTCGCCGCGTCTACATCACGCCAGACGGTGACCAGATCGCGGTCAAGCACATCCTCGATGTGGCGAGGGTCGAACACGTGGAAGGTGATCTTCCTCGCCCGGCCGCGCAGTTTCACGGTTCGCGTCCCGGCGCTCTGAAGCCGACCGTCCTTCAGCCAGCGGTGCCGCTCGCCGGACGAGATCGTCAGGATGTCCTCGACCTCGCGAGGGATGACCGGCAGGTCTTCGATGTCGCACATGGCTTTGGATACGACCAGCGCTGCCACCTTAGCATCGGCATCCGAGCCCTCCGGCAGGCGCAAAGTGAGCACCCGAGATTCGATGTGGAGAAGCTTTCGAAGTTGCGCGGGAAGGCGAGCGCGTATGTCCAGGAAGATGCCCCTCGCCCGCATCGATGATCCCAAGGTGGCCGCCGGCGAAAGCGGCCACTCAGCTATCAGCTTGGTGGTAGGTTCGGTTTTTCGGCGCCCTGGCATATCCGATAAATAGGTCGGGCTGATCCCAGAGCAAAGCCGGCTCAAGAGGCAACCCGTTGTGCCGCGACACCAGTGATCGCAGACAAGCATTCTGCCACGTGTTGCCAGCTGAGAAGGCTCAATGGAGCGAATTGTCGATCGGCGAGTTAGGCTGGCTAAACGGGAGATGACTGGATTAGAACGGATGGCCGCCTCGAAAAGCAACGGTTATTTCACGCCAACCAAGCCGGCTCCGGAAGGCCTTGCCCCTGCCCTGGCGCGAAACATCGAAGCACTGATCGAGAGGCGAAAACGCGAAGCCAGAGCCGCAACGCTGGAGGAGCGCGCAGCCGCAGCGATCAGCGGCTTCGCTGGAAGCATGGTCTTCGTCTACTTACACGTTGCCTTCTTCGGCGGTTGGATCGCCCTCAATGTGGGCATCCTGAGCTCCGTCAGACCCTGGGACCCGTCACTGGTCATCCTGGCCATGTTAGCCTCGGTCGAGGCCATCTTCCTCTCGACCTTCGTGCTCATCAATCAGAACCGAATGGCCGCGGAGGATAATTCCAGGGCAGACCTCGATCTGCAGGTCAGCCTGCTTAACGAGCACGAAACCACCAAGCTCATCAAGCTGGTGGAGGAGATTGCCAAGCGTCTCAACATAGATACCGACGCGGATCACGAGATCAAGGAACTCAAGCGCGATGTGGCGCCGGAGGCAGTTTTGGACAAGATCGAAGAGGTGTCCGACCGTCAGCCGCCCGAGTGACAGATCACCAAAGCTAAGCGTTACTAAGTTGGGTCAATCAGAGGATAGGCGCATGTTCGACCACATCGGCTTCAACGTCGGGAACTTAGAGAAATCGCTCGCCTTTTACAAAGCAGTACTCGCACCTCTCGATCTTAGCGTGCTGGAATCTGGCGAGGGCTGGGCCATGTTGGGCGGCTACTCCGGTCGTCTCTGGATCGGGGCATTCGGTCCTCCTCCTGGACCCATCCACATGGCGTTCCGCGCCGGCTCCCGCGCGATGGTACACGCGTTCTACGAGGCAGGCCTTGCCGCCGGAGGTCGCGATAATGGCGCGCCTGGCATTCGCACCCAATACGCGCCGGATTACTTTGCAGCTTTCTTGCTCGACCCGGACGGGCACAATGTCGAGGCCGTAAGCTTCGCCGCGGAAAATTGAGCTGCCCGTTCTGCGCCCGTGAGCGCAGGAGTCCGTCCATATCGAAATCTTCCCAGCCGCGACGTAGCTCAGCGGCTTTGCACCAAATCCTATTGGCGTTGGAACAAACGCTGCGCCCCTCTGTTTGCCTCTGAGCACAATTCAGTGCGTTAGAGGACATCATCTATGAAGTTGCGTTTGTTATCGGGCGCGCTTTGCACGGCCGTCGCCTTGGGTTTTGCCCATCCGGCGCTCAGTGCCGAAAAGGCGCAGGATTTCGTCAACAAGGCAGCCGAAGGCGGGATCTTCGAGGTCGAGTCCAGCAAGATCGTCCAAGGCAAGGTGAAGGACCAGGCTGTCAATGACTTCGCCCAGAAAATGATAACTGATCACGGCGCGGCCAACGCCAAGCTGCAGTCGATCGCCGGCGAGCAGAAACTGGAGATTCCCGCCGAAATGGACGCGATGCACAAGAGCGATCTCGAGGCGCTGAAATCGGCCAACGGTTCGGCCGACCAGTCCTACGTGAAGATGCAGCAGGACGCGCATGCCGACGCGGTCAAGCTATTCCAGGACTATGCGGCCGACGGCGACAACGCGGAACTGAAGGCATTTGCCCAGCAGACGCTGCCGACACTCAAGATGCACCAGGAGATGATCGAAAAGATCGCCTCAGGCA